>NZ_JAEQDE010000019.1:36387-212164 GCF_020737865.1 Microcoleus sp. PH2017_35_SFW_U_B | reverse complement strand
GTACCTTTTAGAAGAAGTTCTTGGTTGTTGCGATTTGGCGCTCTTTTTTTAGATAATCTAAGAGCGCTGAAGCGCAACTACGTACCTTTTTAGAAGAAGCCTAATGCTTTCGGGCTGTAGCTGACTAATAAGTTCTTGGTTTGTTGGTAGTGATCGAGCATCATTTTGTGGTTTTCGCGGCCGATACCCGATGATTTGTAGCCGCCGAAGGCTGCGTGGGCGGGATACAAATGATAGCAGTTTGTCCACACGCGGCCTGCTTGAATGGCGCGGCCCATGCGGTAGGCGGTGTTGATGTCGCGCGTCCAAACTCCGGCGCCTAAACCGTACAACGTATCGTTGGCAATTTCTAAGGCTTGGGCTTCGTCTTTGAAGGTGGTGACTGCTAATACTGGGCCGAAGATTTCTTCTTGGAAAATTCGCATTTTGTTGTTTCCTTTGAAGACTGTCGGCTGGAAATAATAGCCGTCTTGTAAGTCGCCGGATAAGATTTTTCTTTCGCCGCCAATCAGGCATTCTGCGCCTTCTTCACGCCCGATTTTGACGTATTCGGCGATTTTTTCCATCTGGTTGACGGAGACTTGCGCGCCGAGGGCGGTTGTTGGATCTAGGGGGTTGTCTTGTTTGATTTGGCGGATGCGATCGATCGCCTTTTCCATGAATCGATCGTAAATTGACTCTTGAATTAACGCCCGCGAAGGACAAGTGCAAACTTCGCCTTGGTTGAAAGCAAACATCACAAAGCCTTCGACTGCTTTGTCCAGAAAATCGTCATCTTGGGCGCAGACATCCTCAAAGAAAATGTTGGGCGATTTTCCGCCTAATTCTAGGGTGACGGGGATGACGTTTTGGGAGGCGTACTGCATGATCAGCCGGCCCGTGGTTGTTTCACCGGTGAAGGCTACTTTCGCAATCCGGGGGCTGGTGGCGAGGGTTTTGCCGATTTCGGCGCCGGGCCCGTTGACGACGTTGATGACGCCATCCGGTACTAAGTCGGCGATGATTTCCATCAATACTAGGATGGATGCGGGGGTTGGCCCTGCGGGTTTGAGGACAACGCAGTTTCCGGCGGCGAGGGCTGGGGCGAGTTTCCACGCAGCCATGAGGATTGGGAAGTTCCAGGGGATGATTTGTCCGATGACGCCTAGGGGTTCGTGGAAGTGGTAGGCGACGGTGTTTTCGTCGAGTTCGCCGATCGACCCTTCTTGGGCCCGGATGCAGCTTGCGAAGTAGCGGAAATGGTCGATCGCCAGTGGGATGTCTGCTAGTCTGGTTTCGCGAATTGGTTTACCGTTGTCCCAGGTTTCGGCGATGGCGAGGCGATCGAGGTTTTCTTCGATGCGATCGGCAATTTTGTGCAAAACCCGTGCCCTGTCTGCGGGGGAAGTCTTACCCCACTTGTCTTTCGCGGCGTGGGCAGCATCTAGTGCCAATTCTACATCCTCCGCGCTCGATCGGGGAATTTGACAAATTGATTTTCCGGTAATTGGAGAAAGGTTTTCCGAGTATTTCCCCTTCACCGGTGCTACCCACTTACCGCCAATAAAGTTGTCATAACGAGCTTGAAAAATCGACTGACTGCCGGATTGAACAGGTGCTGCTACTACCATTTTATTACCTAATTTAAACTTGTTTTTGTTGACGATTGAAGTCTCTTGAATATCAACTATCGTCTATATTTCGGAAATTTGGGTAATTTCTATACAAAATTTTACATTTTCCAATATTTGATATCGAAGTAGTTTCTCAATTTCCGGGTCTGGCGGTTGATCAGAGTTTTTACAACTAACCGCAGAGCAGGCTCTTGATCCAGAGAAACAGCATCTTACAAATCATTTAAATCTACTATTATATAAATATAAAGGGTGCATCTGGTTTTGGCAAATATGTTTGTAGGGGCGAAGCATGACCGCAGTCAATATGGGATTATAACTAATAACTTATATGCGGTCATGCTTCGCCCTCTTCAACGGTGAGATGCACCCATCGCTTGGGGCGGATTCGCCACAATATCTCACGAAAACCAAGGTACGTTGTTGCGCTTGGGCGCTCTTTATAATATTAGGAAAGAGCGCTGAAGCGCAACTACGTACCTAAAGATTAACCTCCCATTAATTAACTGTGCCTGAGCGGGATTTCTATCCGAAACTTAGTACCTTTACCCGGTTCCGAAAAATACTTTAACTCTCCTTTATGCTGCTCTACAATTATCCGATAGCTGACAGCAATCCCCAAGGTGCTGCTGTATTCCGCAGGTTTCCCCATCAAAAAATTGTCCGAATTTTCCGCTGCAATCTCTTCGCTGATTGCCATGCCGTTATCAGCAATCTCAATAGCAATCCGCTGAGCATCGATTACCTGAGTGCTAATCAAAATCACAGGCTTGAATTTAACTGATTCCGACTCTTCCAACTCTTGACTCGACTTTTCCAAAGCATCGATCGCATGATTGATAATATTCAGAAAAGCTTGATTGAGCTGACCCGCGTAACACTCAACTTGCGGCAAATTTCCGTATTCCTTCATCACCTTGATATCCCGCCTGCCATCGCGGGCCGGCAAGCGGTGCTGCAACAACAACAGAGTGTTTTCTAAACCGTCGGAAATATCGAATAACTGCCAGCCAGATCGATCGCTGCGGGAAAAATCCTGTACCGACAAGATTATTTGGCGGATGCGATCGCTCCCGGTACGCATGGAACTCACAATTTTCAACAAGTCGTCGAGCAGGAATTCCACATCCATATCTTGCTGTTTTTGCATAATTTCCGCGTCAGGATTGACGAGCTGTTTTTGATACAATCGCAGTAGTTCAATTAAATCGGTAGCGTAACTTTGGACGTGGGTGAGATTGCTGTAAATAAAAGTAATTGGATTGTTAATTTCGTGGGCAATACCAGACACTAATTCCCCCAAGTTGGACATTTTTTCATTTTCCAGCGATCGATCGCGCGACAGTTGCAATTCTTGCTGAGTTCGTGCCAACTCCAGCCTCAACTCGCGCTCGCGCAATCCCGCCCGCAGCCTCCCCAACAATTCTTGCTTCACTATCGGTTTCAACAGAAAATCGTCCACCAGCCCGTCCAATTCTTGAACTTCGGCAAATTGCTCGGGTGTTGTCAGCAGCAGAAAATACCCTGTACTCAATTCTCTATCGGCTTTCACCAGCCGGCACACCTCCAACCAGTGAATTTGAGGCAAAGTCCCATCGCAAATTATCACATCCGGAGATAATTCCCTCGCCATGTCAAAACCATCTTTGCCGTCGGAAGCGACTTTTACCTGATGTCCCTCCTTTTCCAGTAACTCTTGGACGACTTCCCAAGTCACACTATCTGCGATCGTCAGAATCTTTGCCATAACACCAGCTCCACAACTTTCTCTTTAGGATACAACCGCCACAATTACCCGGACATATTTAAAACAAAATAGTTTAATCCCAGCAAAAAACAGTAGATGCTAGCTCCCTCAACAGCAAAAATGCTCATACCATTTGAGATTTTAGATTGGAGATTTTAGATTGGGCAGGAGTTACTGGATAATGATTTGGATTGCGGGCCTACAGTTGCATCGTTTTGCCAAACAGGTATCAGTAGAATGTATAATTTGAGACGGCGAACCCAAAAATACAAATTCTCGCCTTGCTAATTTGTCACCCGCCCGCAAACAGATAGCAGCCCCCGACAGGAGTCGTGGAGATCCCACAAATTTAGACCCCGTTAAAGTTCGCAGATTCACCTGTGCAATAAATCTCAAATCTCAAATCCAAACATGGAAAATAGACTGACGGTTATCCCAGATACTTTCTCAAGTTGCGCCCGGAAACCATAAAAAACTTTAAAATTAATTAATAGTATCGTCAAATGAACCTTCTCGGTCAGCGCCTGGGAATGCCAATCACCAACACCACCTCAACTTTGATTCAATCCGAAACACTAGAACTATTAGAATGGCCGCGCCTGTGTCAGCACTTGGCTACCTTCGCTGCTACTAAACTCGGCGTCGCGGCCGCCCTCGACCTCCAAATCCCAGCAACTCAAGCTCAAACAGCCGAACTCCTAGCCCAAACTCAGGAAGCTTATCAGTTAGAAAGCCGCGCTGGGGGTGCTTTGAGTTTTGAGGGCATCCAAGACATCGGCTCTACCCTGCAACGAGCCGAACTTCAAGGTTTGCTCGGTGGCGAAGAATTGCTCGCGATTGCTACTACACTCGCAGGAGCAAGGCAATTGCGCCGGATAATTGACTCGGCGCCCGATGTCCCGACGCTCAAAGAACTGGCATCGCAACTGCGGACTTATCCCGAAATCGAGCAAGAAATCCATCGCTGTATAGACGATCGCGCTCAAGTAGCCGATCGCGCCACTCCTAAATTAGCAGGAATTCGAGTGCAAATGCGACAGTTGCGCGATCGCATTTATCAAATATTGCAAGGAATTTTACAGCGCCAATCCAACGCCGTCCAAGAACAGGTAATTACCCAAAGAAGTTCGCGCTTTGTGATTCCGGTAAAAGCTCCCCAAAAAGATGCTATACCGGGCATCGTTCACGACTCCTCCGCCAGCGGCGCGACACTGTACGTAGAACCCCACAACACAGTCAATCTTAACAACCAAATGCGGCAGTTGCTCCGGCAAGAACAAGCCGAAGAAGAAGCAGTCCGCCGCGCCCTCACCGAGCAAGTCGCAGCAGTCAAACCAGATTTAGATAGATTGGTGGTGGTAGTAACAACTATAGATTTAGCTGCGGCTAAAGCACGCTACGGTTATTGGCTCCAAGCAAACCCGCCGAAATTTATCGACTTGGGAGAGCCAGAATTAGCACCAAAAAATACAGAAAAATTAGATGATGAAAATTCGAGTGATGAAAATTTAGATGAGGAACAACCAGAAAAAAGCCAAGTATTAATTCGCAACTTGCGATCGCCAATTACCCTCCGTCAATTGCGCCATCCTTTATTAGTTTGGCAGCAACAACACGAACAAGGCTTTGCAGTCGTTCCCGTCGATTTAACAATCAGCCCCCAGATCCGCGTAGTCGCCATCACCGGCCCGAACACCGGCGGCAAAACTGTCACCCTCAAAACCTTGGGATTGGCTGCTGTAATGGCAAAAACCGGAATGTTTGTCGCCGCTCGCGAACCCGTAGAATTGCCTTGGTTCGACAATATTCTTGCCGATATTGGTGACGAACAATCTTTGCAGCAAAGTTTGTCTACTTTCAGCGGTCACATCCGTCGCATCAGCCGTATTTTAGAAGTTTTGCATAATAAATCGGAAGGAGAAATCCCAATTCCCAATTCCCAATTCCCAATTCCCAATTCCCAATTCCCAATTCCCAATTCCCAATTCCCAATTCCCAATTCCCAATTCCCAATTCCCAAATCTTTAGTTTTGTTAGACGAAGTAGGAGCGGGGACAGACCCATCTGAAGGTAGTGCATTGGCGATCGCCCTATTGCAATATCTCGCCCAACATTCGCTGCTAACAGTCGCAACTACCCACTTTGGCGAACTCAAAGCCCTCAAATATCAAGACGCCCGCTTTGAAAATGCCTCAGTAGAATTTGACGACAGTTCGATGCAGCCAACCTACCGCTTGCTGTGGGGAATTCCCGGACGTTCCAACGCCCTAACTATTGCTAAAAGACTCGGTTTGCTAGCATCGATAGTCGATGAAGCTCAAACCTATGTCGGCGGAGCATCTCAAGATGTCAATCAAGTGATTGCAGGACTCGAAGCCCAGCGCCGGAGACAGGAAACCAAGGCCAGAGAAGCAACTCAACTGCTGCACCAAACCGAAAAACTGCACAAGGAAGTTTCTCAAAAAGCAGCGGCTTTGCAAGAGCGGGAGCGAGAACTAAAAATAGCTCAGGAAGTGGCAGTAAATGAGGCAATAGGATCGGCAAAATCAGAAATTGCTCAAATTATTCGTCGCTTGCAGGCGGGCGACCAAACGGCTCAAAATGCCCAAATAGCGACAGAAACCTTAAATCAAATTTCCCAAAAACACCTGCCCTCTCGGAAACAACCGGCGAAACCGAAACCGGGTTTTATGCCAAAAACGGGCGATCGTATCCGCATTCCCAGCTTAGGCCAAACCGCCGAAGTTCTCAGCGGGCCAGATGCTAACGAAGAGTTGAGCGTGCGGTTTGGGATTATGAAAATGACCGTCAAACTAACAGAAATTGAATCCCTCGACGGTCAAAAACCGGAAACTAAGGCTCAATTAGCCAAGGTTGCAGCTCAAGCAGCCGCTACCGCCAAAGCTAAACAAGCAGCGTCGGAACCAGCAAAACCCAATCCCGAAATTGCCATCCGCACTGCTAATAATTCGATCGACCTTCGGGGCGCCAGAGTCTCCGATGCCGAAATCGAAATCGACAGAGCTCTTTCCAAAGCAGTCGAATACGGTGCGCTGTGGATAATTCACGGCAAAGGTACAGGACAGTTACGGCGCGGGGTTCACGAGTTCCTCGATTCTCACCCGCAGGTTTCCCGCTACGAGCTCGCCAGTCAAAAAGAAGGAGGTGGAGGTGTGACGTTGGTTTATCTCAAATAAGCTCGCGTGCATCTAATTTTCAGCATCATGTTGCTTGAAACTCCTGTGGGCTGGGCATCCTGCCCGCCCGAAAACTTAAATCTTTTGTACCGCAACAGCTTAGTTGGAACGCGCAGAATTGATTTCGGGCAACGGGCGGCGTAGGATGGTTGGGGGTGAAAATTTTTGGGTTTTGCTGCGGTTGGTCGATCGAACTTGCAACCGCAACTTTCAACTCGCAAATCCGTCCAGCAACTAGGATTGCCGGAATCAAAGCCACGAGTTATGGAGAAAAATTAACAGATCAGCTTTTGTCCGGCCACAAAGCTTGCATTACTGCATACTGTCGATATCCTGCATCAACCTGTCTTATTTCCCGTGCCCAAGCCATGCGCTCGACTGTAAAGCCCTCCGCTCCCACAAACGAAACGGGCCCATCTCCCAACTGGGAAGAATTGACCCAAAAAGCACCAGAACCTACCCAGTTGGACAACATTAAAGCCCAACTGGATTTAGTGCTGTTAGCCCTAGAAGCCCTGGCAGAAATTGGCTCAGAGGCGATGCTCAAGGTAGCAGCCGAACTGAATTTAGAGCCAATGGTAGCCGATCGCGTGGCTTTGTGGCGGCTGCGCCAGTCGAACCCGCTGCGAAAAGGCCAGGGAGGACGGAAAAAACTGGATGTGGAGGAAGCTCGATCGCTCGTTTTGATAAGCTGTAATTTGGCAAAACAGCATCAAGCTTTAATCCGCCGCGCCGTGGCCTTGCTCGAACAAATGGCTGAGCAAAACCGCGAACCTCACACAGTCGCTTTGTTGGGAGACTATATTGATAGGTTCAGCAACACTTATGCCGATCGCATGGAAGATGCAGAAAGCTTATCGGCAAAAGAACTAACTAATTTGGCCCTGAAACTCCTGATCGATTTGCTGTTTTACAGCAGTCCCGGCGGCCACCGGCGCCTCTGGCTCGCCCTCCTAGATCGTGCTAAGAATTAGTCACCAGTCATTAGTTATTGGTTATTGGTTATTAGAACAAACAAATAACAAATAACAAATAACAAATAACAAATAACATACAGTCTTCTTGCTATGGCTCTCAAACGCTACACGCCCCCCACTTGCACGCTGGAAATTACAGCCAAAAGTTCGCCTCTATCTCGTTGGGCGGGCAAACCCGTGTTTAAATCTTTAAATTTTGAGTTGCGACTAGATGACCCCAGGCTACCAGATACCGAACACGTTACTCTCAGGGGCGATCGCAATCAACTCGAAACCCTCCACGAAGCAGTCACCAACTACGTCCAAAACTTCCTCGGCGAAGCCCGCGATTGGGACAACAACCTCAACTCCCAAACAGGTTTTACCACAGCCCCAGACTCGCCAGAAGTCGCGCGCAATGTCGTTACATTCGATCGACCCCCCAGCACATCCGAACTAGCAACCGCAGCCCCAAACACTACCTACCTGCCAGTTCCCCCCCGCCTAGAACCCCGCGGCTTGCTCGCCCACAACTTGTTCTTAGGCTCATTGAGCGCCGCCGAATCCGGGCCGGAAGTACACTTGAGTACCCTCCAACTCTTTGACTTAGCCACCGCACTAGATGACTGCGCCGCCGAAGTCATGGCAGTCCCTAACCTCAACCGCGATCGCCCAGAAGCGAAACCATTACCATGGCTGAATATCGCAGCAATCCTAGTCGCCAGCGTCGGAATGACCACGGGAATTGTTAAAATGCTCGATCGATCCTCCTCCAACACCTCCCCAACAACCGCCACAGCCCCCGTCACAGCCCCCACCAACCCACAATTTACCCCCGCACTCCCGCAGCCCCAAATACTTGCCGGCGCCACCCCCAGCCCAGTTCCCGCCCCCACCACATCCCCCACCACATCCCCAACAGCAACACCAACAGCCGCAGCCACACCAGGCTTACCCCCCCTACCGCCCCCGCCCATCAACACCGCCGCCGCCACCCCCAGCCCCAGCTTGCCCCCAATCGCCCTAGCCCCAAGCCCAAGCACCAACAAACCCAGCCCCATCCAGCAGCCACCCCTGCTATTCCCCCCCAACAGCAGCGCACCCGCAGCATCACAGAGCGCCCCAGCCCTCCCCCAAGGGCAAATCATCACAATTCCCGATCCCGCAGGGCCCCCAATTGCCGCCCCCCAAGCACCCTACCTGCTGCCCCCCATACCGCCGAGACTAGCTCCCGCCGTACCGCCCCCCCTGCCACCATCCCTATCTGCATCGCGATTCCCAGTTCCCCCACCGCAATCATTCCCCCCCCTCCCCCAGCCGATTTCCCCCCCCAGCACCGAACTCCCACCCCTTGAGGACACTAAACCGCAAGCCGAGTCAGAGGACAACAACCGGGCTACCGCCAGCAAAAAAAACCGCACTTTATTTGATACAATTCCTCAAGTTTCAGAAGCTAGAACCTACTTTGAGGAACGCTGGAAGCCACCAGAAGGAATGGAACAAACCTTGGAATACAGCCTGCAGATCGATGAAAACGGCTCAATTCAAACTATTGTCCCGATGGGCAAAGCAGCCGCCGATTATATCGATCGGGCTAGTATGCCCTTAGTCGGCGAGCCGTTTGTTTCTGCGGTTACTCATGGAAAAAACCCGAAAATTCGAGTTGTATTGAGACCAAACGGTCGAGTACAAACCTTTTTGGAAGAGACTAATTGAACTTTCGCAAACACATTTTATTGACATTTGCTCCATTTTATGCTGCCAAAATATCCTTATACCAAAAAAGTCCTAGGGTGTGGCTCCACCAACAATCCCTAGCTAATTTAATAGCTACGCACCCGATCGCAATGGTTGGATAATACATAAACACAACATTAGTCGATCGCCCCCATCAACCGATGCGCCGAATATCACCCTACAAACTCAACTTCTTCCTTCTTCCTTCTTCCTTCTTCCTTCTTCTTTCTTTCTTCCTTCTTTCCTTCCTTCTTCCTTATTCTTATTTCTTCCTTGCATCCGTTACATCCGTTACATCCGTTACACAATCCGTTGCCGAACTTCCCTTATTTTCTATCCCAAGCTTCACCAATCCAATAAAAAACTACAATCCCCGCAAAACTCGCTAAAAAATCTTCAATACTAGCAGTACGATTCGGTAAAATCGCTTGCAGCATTTCTTCCCCAGCAGTGAAAATAGTAAACAGTGCTGGCCCGAAAGGAATTGGATAATTCAACACCATCATCATTTTTTTGCCCGTTGCTCTATGGCACAAAAAAGATGCTATTCCGTACAAAATAAAATGTCCGAGTTTATCATAAGGCGGATGAGCCAGAGGAAAGTTAGTTAACTTTCCCATATCTGCTACCAGCATGATACTGAGAATAATTAACAAGTACAAAACACACGCAACAATCCAGAATTTTTTTGAGGATAATTTCATCGGATTTTTTCCACTATCGACAATTGACGAACCGAGTCCACGCCGCTTACCGCAATTTTGTTGGATTTGTGAATGAGATTTTTTTTGATTAACCGCAGAGGGCGCAGAGGGCGCAGAGAAAGAGAGGAAAGAGAAGATAGCGTAAATATTTGAGTTAGGGCGGGTTTTGTAGGGATATTTTTGGCTAAGAACCCGCCTCTACCAGATATTGTTATGCTTAACGCGCCCACTGTTGCAATATGTAATTGTAAAACTTTTCCGTATCTACTCGATCCATTGCTTGAATTTTTCGCCCTCCTGTTTCAACTTTTGTACGCCCTTGACTGACACCTTCAGTAACTATTTCGGTTTCCCATTCTCGCAGTTCGTAAAATTCTGGATGTGCCAAATAAGCCGTTGCCAAAATATCCCAAAAATAGTAATCTTGAGATATTGCTAAAGCATAACACTGTCCTGCTAAATCGGAGATTGAATATTTGCGCTGTCTGGCTAAGCGATTAGAAAAATCCACAGTCAGCGGTACATTATTGGTGATATCTAAAGGACACATCACAACGGGAATTTGTGTTTGCCAAATTCTCTCAATGGCTATCGGATCCCAGTAAGCATTCCATTCCGCCGACATATCTTGTCCCGGTTTCATATCTTTGCTAACATTGCCTATAGCGTTGAGCGCCCCTCCCATCCACACAATTTCTTTGATTTTGCTTTCAATTTCTGGTGCAATATCTAAGGCTTGTGCCACTGTTGTTAGCGGCCCCGTTACCATTAATGTGACCGGTTCCTTTGCATCCCGCAAAACTCCCACCATAAAGTTTTGTCCGGGTTCTGATATTAACGGTGTGTCAATGGTTGCTTTTTCATTTAGAATGGGAAGTCGATCGCACGCAAAGGAATCTCGCCTAAACAACACCGGAAATGGATTCAATCCCCGCACCGTACTCGCCGCCACTGGCACCTCTGAACACCCCATCAAATCGAGGATTTTGCGCGTTGCACTCACGGCTGGCTGAATGTAGCAATCCGCCGGAGTGACAATTACTCCCAGAGTTTGCACTTCCTCCATTGTCATCAGCAACACGACTGAGAGATAGTCGTCAACTGCACCGTCGTGATCCATTAGTACCAGCTTTTTCGACATTCTGCTTCCCCATCATTGAATTAGTGTAAAGTACAAATATAAATTTATTTGTTCTAAAAACACAACTGATTCAACTATAGCCGTTCTCAAGTGAGGTACTCGCCAATTCCCAATTCCCAATTCCCAATTCCCAATTCCCAATTCCCAATTCCCAATTCCCAATTCCCAATTCCCAATTCCCAATTCCCAATCTGTCCCTCACTCACTAAATAATTTATTATGAATACCATATCACCTTACGGCTCTTGGAAATCTCCCATCACCTCAGATTTAATTGTTTCAGGAACTGTCGGACTCGGACAAATTGCCATTGACGGCGATGATATTTACTGGGTAGAAGGAAGACCATCGGAAGCAGGAAGAAGCGTCCTCGTGCGGCGGACTCCCGACGGTAAAATAACTGACGTAACACCGCCTCCGTTCAACGTTCGCACTCGCGTCCACGAATACGGCGGCGCTGCTTTTGCAGTTTCTGATAGCGTGGTTTATTTCTCTCATTTTGCCGACCAAAGAATTTATTGTCAAACATTAAATTCTCCACCAGAACCATTGACACCGGCTGCTAAATGTTGCTACGCAGATGCGATCGTTGACAAACCAAGAAATCGCCTGATTTGTGTGCGCGAAGACAATGCAGGAAAAGGCGAATCTGTGAATACAATTGTTAGTATTAATCTAGATAACGGCGAAGATATTCAAATTTTAACTCAGGGCAACGATTTTTATGCTTCCCCTCGTTTGAGTCCTGACGGTGTTCAACTTTCCTGGATTTGTTGGAACCACCCAAATATGCCGTGGGATGGCACAGAATTGTGGGTGGCAGAAATTAATGCTGATGGTTCTTTAGGCGAAAAATATTTAGTTGCGGGCGGAGTTGATGAGTCTATTTTTCAGCCAGAATGGTCGCCCGATGGAGTTTTGTATTTTGTTTCCGATAAGTCGAACTGGTGGAATTTTTACAGAACCCCCCTCAATCCCCCCTTAGCAAGGGGGGAAGCAAAGATAGAAAAAAGCTTGCGCGAACAACCAGAAATTGAACCAGTCTGCGAAATGTCCGCTGAATTCGGCCTTCCCCAATGGGTTTTTGGAATGTCTACCTATGCCTTTGTCTCGGAAAGCAAAATTATTTGCACCTACACTCAGCAAGGTAAGTGGCATCTAGGAAGTCTCGATTTAGCGACAAAGCAGTTGACAAATATTGAGACAGGTTACACTGATATTTCGTCGGTGAAAGCGCGGGGAGAAACTGTAGTTTTTCTGGCAGGTTCGCCGATCGCATCTACTGCTATTGTACAGCTAAATTTAGCCACAAGTCAACGGAAAATTTTGCGAAAGTCGAGCGATTTAAACATCGATTCTGGTTATCTTTCTGTACCGGAACCGCTGGAATTTCCCACCGAAAATGGTTTGACTGCTTTTGGCTTCTTCTACCCTCCGAAAAACCAAGACTTCGCTGCACCTGAATCTGAAAAACCGCCGTTAGTTGTCAAAAGCCACGGCGGCCCGACTGCTGCTACTTCTAGCAGCATGAATTTGAAAATTCAATATTGGACGAGTCGCGGTTTTGCGGTGCTTGATGTCAACTACGGTGGTAGCACTGGTTACGGCCGGGAATACAGAAGAAGGCTGCAAGATAGTTGGGGTATTGTTGATGTTGATGACTGCGCTAATGGTGCTAAATATTTAGCCGAACAGGGTTTGGTAGACGGCGAAAGAATGGCGATCGCCGGAGGCAGTGCAGGGGGCTACACAACTCTGTGCGCTCTGACTTTCCGCGATGTGTTTAAGGCCGGTGCGAGCTATTATGGAGTTAGCGATTTGGAGGCTTTGACAAATGATACTCACAAGTTTGAAGCGCGGTATCTGGATGGATTGATCGGGCCTTATCCTGCACGAAAAGATTTGTATGTAGCTCGATCGCCCATTCATGCAGCCGAAGGTTTATCTTGTCCCGTTATCTTCTTTCAAGGATTGGAAGATAAAGTCGTGCCGCCCAATCAAGCCGAAATGATGGTAGAGATATTGAAAGCTAAAGGTTTACCGGTTGCTTACGTTGCTTATGAAGGGGAACAGCACGGTTTTCGTCGCGCTGAAAATATTAAAAGAACTCTTGATGGGGAATTCTATTTCTATTCCCGCGTGTTTGGGTTTGAGTTAGCTGAACCGGTGGAACCAGTGCCGATTTACAATCTTTAACAAAAATTAACGTTGCAGTTGCTCTGTTTGCGATCGAACGCAACGGGAGCATCTCAGTTTTGCATTTACAGTGCTGCCCCGCTCAAAAAATGCTTCGTAGTACGGACTTCAGTCCGCTCTTTAAAAATGCTTCTTGCAAAACTGAGATGATCCCAACGCAACTGTAAAATTGAATCATAATTCGCCAAGATTAAATGTGATTTCGTTCACAAATTCTGATGTTTATTATCACAAATTTTGCTGTTTATTATCACATCTTTTAAGGCAATATACCGAGAGAATAAAATAGTCCGATCGATCTCTGTTACCGCAGAAAAGATCGATCGCGCGATGTCGAGTTGAGAGTCAATCTCTATGCAAACCCCTGTCAACCTGATTCCATCTGCTTTGGGCGAGTTGTTTGCCGAAGTGAATCATAGAGGCTACATTACTATAGCCGATCGCTACGGTTTGCTGGCGGCTATTTTTGACGAGACTTTGACTGAGGATGACAAACGCTCTATCGATCGCCTCCTGCGCTCTGTCTGCCGGGGCAGGATAAAATTAGTTGATGAACTTTCTGCGATCCGATAAGCATTCAACAACCCTTAATAACACTCATCAATCTAGCGTTTTTGAAGCAAGAGAAGCACCAACCGCGCAGGGATCTTAACTCGCTCGCGCTATAAAATCTCACCTCAGAGGCTTCCATTTCCCACAAGTTTAACGTGCAGGCATAGCTGTAGCCAACTGCAAGTTGCTCAAACTTTCTTCGGGCCCCAAATCCATCGGATAGCTGAGTGCGGCAGGAATCCCCAACACGCAGCAGGGAAAATTCTTGCCGAGTTGCCTAACCAGCGGGTGGTTGCGAGAATTGCAGCCTAAAAATAGTAAATTTGCCGATTCTAATTCTACCACATTTCTCAATTCTGTCGCAACTTTACCGATGCGTAAATGAGCTTTGAATAAACCGCGCCATTCCTCAGCCAAACAGCGGGCTTGCCACAGCAACTTATCTGCTACCTCGTACTCATTATTTTGACAGAAAATTGCTCGAAAATAAGGCGGATCGATCCAGGTCGCTCGCTGGGATACCGATTGGATTTCGGCTGTAGGTAATGCGATCGCAGGCGCTGCACAGTAAAGAGCCGATTTTTCCTCTAAATCCGACAGTTGGGGCTTCGTAGCCCAGGCATTTTCCACACCCAAACTACAAGTATTTTCATCGTAAATGTTGGGAGTTTCGTCGAGTACGTAGACGACTTGCACCGTGACTTCTTGAGTTGTTACTAAACGAGTTTGATGAGCAATCCAAAGGGTAATATCGAGAGCTGTTTGACTTTGAGGAGAACTGTTGTAACCCACAATAAAATTGATAGATTTTGTCGGTTTTGTCGGTTTTGACTTTTTCTTAGAAACAGGGACTTTTGACTCCGGCAGCAACACCATTTCTTCCGCTAAGTTTTGGCATCCTAATGCACTTTCAAAACGCGCTAAAATTGTTTTGAGATTCACAGGCTAGACCTCTCTTAAGTGAATTTTTTTGTCGGTTCTTCTAGTCGCCCTTGGGTTATTCGTCTTGAGTAAAGTAGCGATCGAGAAAATTCAAAGCGTAGTTTCGCAGTTCGTAATATTCCTGAGATTCCCGCAACTCCTGGCGATCGCGCGGATGCGAAAACGGCACTGCCAAAATCTCGCCGATTGTCGCCGCCGGGCCGTTTGTCATCAACACAATGCGATCGGACATATAGATAGCCTCGTCCACGTCGTGGGTAATCATCATTGCAGCTTGTCTGTGATTTTCCCAGATATCGAGCACCTGTTTTTGCAACTTGCCACGAGTCAGAGCATCCAGCGCTCCAAATGGTTCGTCCATTAATAACATCTTCGGCCGAAGTGCCAAAGCTCGCGCAATCCCAACCCGTTGCTTCATGCCCCCTGAAATTTGATCGGGATATTTATCTGCTGCTGCTGTTAAGTTTACCATTGCTAGGTGTTCATTGACAAGGCTAATCTTCTCAGCGCGGTTGAGATTTTGCAAAACTTCATCAACTGCTAGGCGAATGTTTTCCCGCACCGTCAACCAAGGCAGCAATCCGTAGTGCTGGAATACCATCATGCGATCGGCTCCAGGTTTGCGAATTTCCTTGCCTTCTAGTGTCACGATTCCGCCACTTTGTTGTTCCAAACCTGCTACTATTTTCAGCAGCGTCGATTTGCCACAACCCGAGTGACCGATTACTGAAATAAATTCGTCAGATCCAATACTTAAGTTGATATTTTCCAAAACGCTAAATTCGCTGCCATCAGCATTTTTATACGACTTGAACAAATTGTTTATTTCCAGAAAATTAGCAGATTTGCTGTTAACTTTGTCGTTGGTGGGGGTAGATGTAGAAGTAAATTGAGTCACGGTATTCTCCTAACAAGTAGTAAAGTAATTTAATTTAACTGCCACTGCCTAAAGCCTCAAATTTAGCAGTCGGTTTCAACTGAGCTCTTGCATCAATGTCAATTGGGGCTTTTTCGTGGGGTGGGGCGGGTTTATTTAACCTGTCTGCTACCTTTTAGGCTGTTGGCTTTCCCCGCCCATACAGGTTGTTGAAAATGGTGCAAGATGTCATAGGAACAGCGAAAGCAGTCAAATATTAAGACTGAAAAAAAGATTGAGGGCGATTGGCTCGAATTTCAAAACTATTCAAATAACCCACCGGATCGCTGGGGTCAAATGATTTTTTGTCAATGAAAACTTCCGCAGGTTCGACTTTGTAATCCTCCTGGGGACAATCGATCGCCATTTCGGCAACAATCTTGCGGTAAAGGTCGGTTCTCCAAGCTTGTTTAGCTAATTCATCAGCATTTTTCGGCACCTCCTTAATGTGTCCCCAGCGGGCCGCTTGAGTCATCAACCAAATACTGTGAGACTGCCACAAAAATGTTGAATGATTTCCCGGTATTTGGGGCAAGTTCTTAGGAATGTCATAGAAAATTGTGGTATCTTCAGATATTATAGTGCGGTCTTTTTCATCAAACCCACCATAATTGTATTCCCCAACTATTCCCGGTCGCGTAAATTTGTCGATCGCCCCGTTTTTAGGTTTAGCCCCCGTAAAAGATCGATCGGTCAACAATGCTGCTATTTGACTGCGATTTTCCGGTTTGCTGCAAAACTGACAAGCTTCCACCATTGCCTTCACCAGCGAGTAATAAGTCTTCGGGTTTTCGTCAATGAATGATTGCATTACTCCCAAAACGCGATCGGGATGTCCCTGCCAAACTTCCTTACCTTGCGCGAAGGTAAACCCCACGCCCAAATTACCTTTAATTGCCCGCGTATTCCAAGGTTCTGCCACCATGTAAGCCTGCATCGCCCCGATTCTCATATTCGTTACCATTTGAGGCGGCGGCACAATAATTATCCTAAATTCTTTGAACGGATCGATACCGGCAGCGGCAGATATATAACGCACAAAGTATTCGTAAATAGCAGAACTTAGTACAACTGCCCAGACTTTATTTTCTACTGGTTGACTCTCAAAAAAACCTCGAAATTGCTTGCCAAATTCTTCTAAATTGCCGTTGTATTCGTGCCACGGGCGCAAACCAAAATCCCACATTGCTTTGCTCATCGTCATCGCGTTGCCGTGGCGGTGAATTGTCATTGCCGCGCACATGGGTGCGTGACGCGCTCCTTCGGCACCAATGCGGGCGTTTGTGATGGCGCCGGATACGACTGGGGAGGCGTCGAGGCGCCCGAAAATCAGGCCGTCGCGGGAGGTTGCCCAGCTTGCTTCGCGGTTGAGTTTGACGTTTAAGCCGTATTTGCGGAAAAATCCTTTCTTCCAGGCGATCGCAAATGGTGCACAATCGTTAACGGGTACGTATCCTATGGTTAGATTGGGTTTCTCTAAGGTTTGGGAATTGACGATCGGCTTTACCGCTTCGGCTTCTTCTGTGAGTCCTTTTGCCGATCGATCGGCGTTAATCCCACAACCAGATAAAGCCATTCCCGCCGCCGCACCCATTCCTTGCAAAAACTCCCGCCGATTCCATTCATTGGAAAAGTTATCACTCATACCATTTTAGATTTTAGATTTTAGATTTTAGAATTGAAGAATTGAAGAATTGAAGAATTGAAGAATTGGCAATTACTGATGAGTTAAGGGTTTGGCTCTAGCAAATCAATTGCATTTTATTTGGAGTTCACTATGATATAATTCTCCATCGTTAATCGCTAACTATCCGCCATCTCAAACCTGAGTTTTTAGCTAATGACTAATGACTGCTGACTAATGACTACTGACTAATGACTAATAACTAATGACTCTCGATCGATCGATGCGTTACCATTTCTTGAACTTTGCCAACAGCCCAATCGAGCAGCAAACCAGTTATGCCAATTACAAACACCGCTAAAAATACCGAACTTAGATTCAAACGGCTCCACTCATCCCACACAAAAAAGCCAATTCCTACACCACCAGTCAGCATTTCCACCGCCACAATCACCAGCCAAGCAATCCCCAAACTAATCCGCAAGCCAGTAAAAATGTAAGGCAAACTCGCAGGCAAAATTATCTTAGTAATCCGCCTCCAGCGCGGCATCTCCAACACTCGCGCCACATCCAGATAATCCTTGGAAACGCTAGAGACTCCCAAAGCCGTGTTGATAATTGTCGGCCACAAAGACGTAATAAATATCACAAAAATTGCCGACGGATCTGCTAAATTAAAGATTGATAGAGCGATCGGCAGCCAAGCCAGCGGCGACACCGGTTTGAAGATTTGAATCAGCGGATTGAGCGCCATCATCGCCGGTTTCGACATCCCGATCAGAAATCCCACGGGAATCGCCACAACGGCACCCAGCAAAAATCCTAGCAACACCCGCCGCAAACTCGCCAGCAGCAGCCAGCCAATGCCTAAATCTCCCGGCCCGCGCTGGTAAAATGGATGCAATATGTAATCTAAATTAGCGATTAACGCTTGATACGGAGTGGGAATTAAATCGCTTTTGAAGCTGGCAACAATCCACCACAGGCCAAGAATTCCCAAAAAACCAACCGCCGGCAACAATACATTATCTCGGATGATGACGGGTTTTGTTCGTTTCCAGGCAGCTTGTCCGGCAATTGCGATCGCAGATAAATTAAGTTGAATTGACATTTAAATCTCCTCAGAGTCAGGGGCGGTACAAGAAATCTTGAACAATACCAACCGGAGACACTGACGAAGCCAAACTATCTATTGAAGACAAGTTGACTCTTCAGTCTCTTCTCAATGCCTGCGAAGTTAGCTGACGGGCTAGGACTGAGAGATGCCCTTCTCTAAAGATTTCAAACTCAAAATTACACTCAAATTTGGCAATTTTTAACTTTGGTTTTTAATTCTGTAGGGATTCGCCCCGAAAATTGGTTCCTCCGCTCCAGCCACAGGCTTTGTTTAAGGGCGCAGTGCTGGATTAGGCTTGACTTTTAAGCCAATTTAAATTAACCTAGCACGACCTTCTCATCCTGTCAATACGTCTTTAGGAGTAGGTAGGGGCGATGATCGGCGAAGCCCAAAAGTTGAGAAACAGAACTAATACAATTTGAGATTTTCCATTTTTCGATTTGAGATTAGGCAATGACTGATGACTTAAGGGTTTGGATCGCTGGCCTACAGTTGCTTTTTTTGAAGGGGTATAATAAATGCTGACCAATGACTAATGACTAATGACCAATGACCAATGACTAATGACCAATGACTAATGACTAATGACTTCTTCAAATCAGAAACCGGATAGTTACATAAACAGCCGCAGCCACCAATTGCAAAGCCATCACAGGAAGCCCGTAACGCAGAAAAGTTTGAAAAGAAATCCGGCGCCCGTGCAGCTCAGAAATTCCCGCAGCCACAATATTAGAAGAAGCTCCTACCAAAGTGCCATTTCCTCCTAAAGTTGCCCCGTACATCATCGCATAAAACAGTGGCAGCACAGCAGGTGGAAACTGCCCTGCAAAATCGGGTGCCAGCACCTCCGTCGGTGCGAGTCCGACATTCACAACATACTGTTTTAACAGTGGCACCATCGCCACAACAAGCGGAATATTTGGCACCACGCTCGACATCAAACCCACGAAAAATAACAGCGTTAAAGAACCAAGAAAAATATTTTTACCTAAAATAGCTGCTAAAATTCCCGACATCCCAGCGATGACTCCGGTTTTTTCCAAACCGCCAATTAGCACAAATATCGACATGAAAAATAGCAGCGTACTCCAATCTAAATCCCGTAAAATATTGTTCAAAGAATCTATTTTGGAATGGTGAGCCAAGAGCATTGCCAAAGCCGCCCCCAACAAAGCCACGGCTGCTGGTGAAATTGGCACGGGCAGCGACTCTCCCACTACAAAAAATGTCAGCACGAAAGCTATAATTAAACCGCCCACCGCTAACACTCGCGGATGATTGATTTTTGGGTGTGGCAAATGTTCCAAATCATCCAATTCTTTGTGCCAGATTTCGGGGAACATCCACGGCAGAATAACTAAGATGACTGCTACGGCGATCGCCCCACCTAAACTTAACTTTAACAGGTAATCTGTAAAGCTCATGTTAATCGCATCGCCGACTATGAATGTCGCCGGATCTCCCACGATTGTCAGCAGTCCCGAACTGTTAGCCACAAATACCATTAAAATCAGCAGCGGCACAAAATCTACACCGACTTCTTCTGCCATTGGCGGTATTAACGGTGCTAGCAGCATGACAGTCGTGGCATTTGGCAAAACTGCACAAATTGGGGTAGTAATTCCGACAATACCAAGCAAGAGATTTTTGCCTTTGCCTTTCGCCAAAAGCACCATTTGAGTTGCCAAGTAGTCGAATATCTTGGTAGGCTCAAAGGCTCTCACCATGACCATGACTCCAAAAAACAAGCCCAGCGTTCCGTGACTGCGACTAATATATTCGATCGCATCCTTTAACGTCATTACGTGGGTGAAAACCAGAATCAGCGCTCCCAGAAATGCCGCAATTGTGAGGTGTATCCATTCTGTAATTATTAAGAAAACTACACCGATAAATGTGGCCGCAGCGATCGCAGCTTGCACGTTTTCCATTTAGTCCCCTGACAAAATTAAAAATTAAAAATTCAAACCTCTCGGATTGAGGGATTATACTACTTTATGGCTATTAGGTCAATAAGTTTAAGTGCTCCTTTTGGCAGCACCAAGCTGGAATGTATTCATAGTGAGAGTTGCAGCACAGGGAAAAATTAGAGCGAAACTACTTCTTTTGGCAGGCTCGCGTGGGGGTGAAGTTTGGTATGGCGATCGGGCGATCGCTCAACTACAATGAAACATGGGGAATATCTGCCAAACTTCGCCCCCACGCAGACATTATGGACTACAGCCAACTGCTCGCCGACAAAACCGATACCATCCTCAAAAACTGGATTGAAGCAGTACGCTTGGATCGGAAAATAGAAAGCGCTGACACCTTGCCACACTCTGCGATCGAAAATCACATACCTCACCTGTTGGGGGCGATGGTCACAGTGCTTTCACAATCTCAAAACAGCGACATAAAAGCAATAATTGAAGCTAGTTTAGACCACGGGTTTCTGCGAGCAGAACAAGGCTACGATGCCGCAGAAGTAGCTCGGGAATACCATTTATTGCGTCAAGTAATATTCTCCCACTTAGAAGCACAATTGTTAGCAGGAACCACCGCCGACGTATTCAGAGCTTTTCGGCTCATAGATGCCGTAGTAGACGAAGCAATTGCCCAGTGTTTCGATAGCTACGTCGCTCAGAGGATGCAGGAACTTCAACAAATCCAAACTCAGTTAGAACTGAACAATCAAGAACTCTCTCGCCTGGTCAGCGTCAACCAAGAAAACCTCTACCATTTAGCTCACGAACTCAAAACTCCCCTCAACTCAATTATCGGTTATTCCGAACTATTTTTGCGCCAAGAAAAATGGCAAGCCGAAATCAAAGATACTCTCCCCGGCATCGAACACATCGAGCGAGTATTGCGCAACGGCAGACAGTTGCTGCGCCTGATTAACGATACCCTAGAACTTTCTCGCGCCGATGCCGGCAAAATTAAACTTAACCTGCGGCAAACTAATGTACGATCTATAATTAGTACCGTAGTAGAAATGATGCAGCCAATAGCTGATGCTAAAGGATTAAAGCTCGCTGTTACCAGCGACTGCGCCCCCACACAAGTAATCGCCGACGCACAGCGGCTGCAACAAATTCTCACTAACCTGCTGAGCAATGCCATTCGCTACACAGAAGCTGGTAGCATTGAATTAAGTTGCTGCCGTGCGGTCGATGCAAATTGGTCGATCGCCATTACAGATACCGGCATCGGCATCGCTCCCGCACATACCAACCGCATCTTTGAGCCATTCTTTCAAGCCTCAGAAGCCGGCCAACAGCACTTTCCCCCCGACAGCACCGGTTTGGGATTAGCTATAGTATCGCGGCTCGTTACCCTGATGCAAGGCAAAATCGAGCTCGCATCAGAAATCGGAGTCGGCTCAACTTTTACCGTGATTCTCCCCTTAGAAGTTAAAATACTTCAAGCAGTAACCTAAACATTAAGTTCAAATTTTTAGATCCGAAAATCAGAAAATCCTATGCCCGCAGCCAGCCTTAGCCCTTCCACAGCATCCTTTCCCCTCACCGCCGTAGTTGGGCAAGAAGCAATCAAATTAGCCCTGCTGTTGGCAGCAGTAGATCCCGGATTGGGAGGAGTTGCGATCGCCGGACGCCGCGGTACAGCAAAATCAGTAATGGCCCGCGCCTTGCATTCCCTACTGCCACCAATTGAAATTGTCAAAGACTCTTTTTGCAACGCTGAACCTGATGAGATTATTGCAGAAAATGCCTCTGACCTGTCAGAAGAAAACGGGCAAGATGCCCGTTCCACAAATACAAATCCAGCCACCGAAATAATTCCCACACCATTCATTCAAATTCCTCTCGGTGTCACCGAAGACAGACTCTTAGGTTCAGTCGATGTCGAACAATCAGTAAAATTCGGTCAAACTGTATTTCAACCCGGACTCTTAGCCCAAGCAAATCGAGGCGTACTTTATGTAGACGAAATTAACCTCCTCGATGACAATATTTCCAACCAATTGCTCACAGTATTAACCGAAGGCCGCAACCAAATAGAGCGCGAAGGAATTAGCTTCCAACATCCCTGCAAACCTCTGTTCATTGCCACCTACAACCCCGAAGAAGGCCCCCTCAGAGAACATTTGCTCGATCGCATCGCGATCGTCCTTTCCGCCGACGCAGCCCTCGAACTACAAGAAAGAGTCTACGCAGTAGAACAAGCTTTATCCTACTCCAGCTCGCCCCAAGAATTTCTCAACCAATACGCCGAAGACACCGACAACCTCAAAACCCAAATCATCCTCGCCAGAGAATGGCTCAAAGATGTCACCATTAAACGCGAACAAGTTGCCTACTTAGTAGAAGAAGCCATCCGCGGCGCAGTTCAAGGACACCGCGCCGAAATATTCGCAGTGCGCGTCGCCCGCGCCTGCGCCGCCATCGAAGGACGTACAGAAGTTAACGCCGAAGACTTGCGCCGCGCCGTAGAATTAGTCATCGTACCCCGCGCCACCGTCATCCAATCTCCCCCAGACGAAAACTCTCCTCCTCCCCCGCCGCCACCACCCCAAAAGCAGTCAGAACAAGAACAAGACGAACCAGAAAACGAGCAAGAAGACGAAGAAAATCAAGAGGATGAAGACAACCCCGAACCTCAAGAAGAACCAGAGCAAGATACCATTCCCGAAGAATTTCTGTTTGACCCCGAAGGCGTAATTCTCGACCCCAGCGTGCTTTTATTCGCCCAACAATCCGCCAACAAACAAGGCAAATCCGGCAGCAGAACCACCATTTTCTCCGAAGATAGAGGCCGTTACGTCAAGCCAATATTGCCCAAAGGCCCAGTCCGTCGCATCGCCGTTGACGCGACTCTTAGGGCCGCCGCACCTTACCAAAAAGCCCGCCGCCAAAGGAATTCAGACCAGGAACCCGCGGCGAGTTCCAGCCCAAATCGAGATAAGCGGGTATTTGTGGAACAGGGAGACATTCGGGCGAAGCGCTTAGCCCGAAAAGCTGGAGCTTTAGTCGTATTTGTCGTGGATGCTTCGGGTTCCATGGCGCTCAACCGGATGCAGTCGGCCAAAGGTGCTGTCATGCAGCTACTCACCGAAGCTTATCAAAGTCGCGACCAAGTTGCGCTGATTCCCTTTCGCGGAGAACAAGCAGAAGTATTGTTACCGCCGACTCGATCGATAGCCTTGGCCCGCAAGCGTTTGGAACGATTGCCCTGCGGCGGCGGTTCCCCCCTGGCCCACGGTTTGACTCAGGCGGTGCGCGTGGGAGTTAATGCGCGGCAGTCTGGAGATATCGGTCAAGTGGCGATTGTTGCTATTACTGACGGACGCGGTAATATTCCTTTGGCTCGTTCTTTGGGCGAACCGATTTTAGATGGCGAAAAGCCGGATATTAAGAAGGAGTTGCTAGAAATTGCTGCCAAAATTCGCGGTTTGGGAATGCAGTTGCTGGTGATTGATACCGAGAGCAAGTTTATTTCGACCGGCTTTGCGAAGGAGTTGGCCAAGACTTCTGGCGGGAAATACTATCATTTGCCGAAAGCTTCGGAACAGTCGATCGCAGCTATGACTAAAAATGCTCTGCGCGACGCGATCGGCTAAAATCCTTAACGGACACGCGGGAAGTCCCGCGCTCTAACGCAGGGCGTGAGCGTCGGGATGAAAGCCGAGCGAGGTGAGGAGTCCCATTTGCCCACAAGCTACTAGGCGTAAGCCATAGAGAGATGGGCTCCTCGGCGACGAGATGAGCAAACTCCTTGCATTTTCTTTGTATATCAGCTATAATATTATCAGCAACCTTGGTTAATGATAATGTATCAGGCTTACAAGTTCCGACTATATCCGACAGCCGAACAGCAGCAGTATTTTGCTGGTGCTTTCGGCTGTTCGCGTTGGTTGTGGAATTACAGCCTAAATATGAGTCAGGAAACATACAAGGCTACGGGTAAGGGGCTAAGTCGAGGTGCGATCCAAGGTTTATTACCTCAGCTAAAAATAGAATATCCTTGGCTGAAGAAAGGGGCTTACTCGCAATCTCTACAGGTTGTTGCGCTAAATCTGTCTGTTGCCTACCAAAACTTCTTTGAGAAAAAAGCTGGATTCCCTAGCTTCAAATCAAAGCACGGTCGGCAATCTGTCAGCTATCCTCAGAATGTCAAGGTTGGCGAAAAGTCGATCAAGCTACCTATCATTGGTGAAGTGAATTGCAAAGTTCATCGCACTTTTGATGGCACAGTTAAGACTGTTACCGTATCTAAAAACCCAGATGGAAAGTATTTTGCTTCTATCTTGGTTGATGATGGCATCAAGAGCGTAGAAACTACTGCGAAAGGCAAGGCAATTGGTTTAGATGTAGGCTTGATTGACTTCTGTGTAACTAGCGATGGCAGTAAGTATAAAAACCCTCGTCACCTCAAGAAACATAGCAAAAACCTCAAGCGCAAACAGCAAAAACTCAGTCGTAAACAGAAAGGAAGTAGCACTAGAAACAAAGCTAGAAGATTAGTGGCTAAAGTCCACTCTAAAATCAAACGTGTTCGCGAGGATTTTCTGCACAAACTGTCCCGCAAGATAGTAGACGAAAACCAAGTCATTGCAGTAGAAGATCTAAATGTCAAAGGCATGGTACGCAACCACTGTCTAGCCAAAGCAATTAGCGATGCTGGCTGGGGGATGTTCGGAACAATGCTCAAGTACAAAGCTGAGAAAGATGGGAAAACCTATATTGAGGTTGAGCGATTTTTCCCTAGCTCCAAAACTTGCAATAATTGTCTGCACAAAGTATCCGAGATGCCTTTGGATGTTCGTCATTGGGATTGTCCTAAATGTAAATCTCGAAACGATCGCGACGTGAATGCGGCAAAAAATATCAGAGATGAAGCCTTGCGGTTTTTGGCATTAGGAACGAGTGCTGCTGCCAGTGGAGGGAATGTAAGTCGTGGTGGCAAGATTTCGGTCTTGTCGAACGCGGTTCCCCTTGAAGCTGGAAGCCCGCTCTCTACCCGATAGGGTGAGAGTCGGGTAGTTCACATCGAGATTCACTAGCCTGGATCGTGGCACAGGCATCTTCCCTGTGTCCTGAATTGTGGCACAGGCATCTTCCCTGTGTTGCATCTACTCTTAACAATCTAAAAACTTTGATTTTTGCCAAAACTCTCCTGTTTAACTCTCCCTCTCCGGCGAGTCATCACCAGCGAACCGGCGACTAAAACCAACCCCGCCAGCATTGAAGGCTCAGGAATTTTCACCGGCCCAGCCGCCCGGTTTACCGTTCCCGAGTTCGGGCTCGGTAAAATTGTACCTTGCGCGGATTGACCAGTCAGAGCCAGCAGCAAATGTTCTGAACCCTGCGATGAAGTGGCAGTAGAAACGGCACTGACATTAGCTGCAAGGGCAGCTTGACCGCCGGAAATAAGGGTAGTTGCCGCCAATAGAATTCCGGCGGCAGGTGGCAATAATGTGCGAGCAAAAAAGGTGGGCATTAGATATTACCTGTTTGGCATTTTGTCGATCGAACTAAATACTTTCACGATTAATTTGCTTTACATACCCTGTCTCGACCACTTTCGCAACCCACCCAACCGCTTAAAAATTTAAGATTTATTTTATAGTTGAGATGATTCAGATTTCCGGGCTGTAGTTTCAACTAAGTCACCAATCAAAAACCTAAAATCAATGGGAGTCCCTGACTCAATCATAAACTGCTCAATCCCAAATCGTAAATCCCAAATTCCAAATTGATTAACTTCAGCTATATATTTGCAATGCGATCGACTTTTAGGTTGCCCATCGCCGGCAATAGCACCGGTACTTTAACCTCAATTATAGCTCTACGACGACTGACAACGGTCTCAGACATCGTTCCCCGACAACGACCGCAGGGTGGAGATTTACTGGTACGGCGTTGATTATAAACAATCACTTCCAGGTAGGAAGTGATCTCACCCCCGTTCTTTATCAAATCTTTAAACTACTTCATGTTTTGTCAACAAACTGTAAAGCTGTCAAAATATAGATAGCAAATCTCAGCCAAAATTAGGTAACATCCTCGTGAGTAACACCAGCAACTTCCGCGAAGCCGTGCGCGAGGCCAAAAACCACGCGCTGGTTGGCCCCAACGTCATCGCTAACGCTCTCCCCTTCGTGGGCGGCGGACTTGTCTTAACTGCTGTCGGCACCTACGGCGGCCTCGGAGTCATCCGCAACTATCCCGGTATCTTCTTTCCCACGTTTATTGCTGCGATCGTCCTAGAATTAATTCTGTTCTTCGTCGCCAGCGCCGCCGCCGAACAAAACAACAAAAACACCGCCTTGCCCCTGCTGGCTACCTACAGCCTGCTTTCCGGCTACACCCTCAGCGGATTGGTATTTACAGCCCTCAGAACCCAAGGCGTCGGTATCGGCGGCATCGGTTTTGCAGCCCTCGGCTGCGGCATTACTTTCATCGCCGCCCGCCAAATAGGCTCCAACTTGTCGGAAGCAGACGGCATGGCCCTCACCAAGACTATCAGTTTAGGTGTCATTGCTTTGTTAGTAGTCGTTGGCGGTCAATTTCTGCTGTCGCTGTTTGGCGTTTACACCCCAACTTGGTTGGAAATTGGCATTTCTGGCATCGGCGTGTTTATATTTGCTGGTGCTGCGATCGTCGATTTTTACATCTTACCCCGCACCTACCACGACGACCAGTATTTGCCCGCCGCCCTGTCGATGTACTTGACTTACATCAACTTGTTCATCTTCATTCTGCGCCTGATGATTGCTCTCAACGGTCGCGATTAATCATTGAAAGTTTAGCTTAAAAACAACCGCAGCGCGATCGACATCCGGCTGCGGTTTTTTATTACCTTGACAATTCCCGCTTGCATCCGCGTTCATCCGCGTTCATCCGCGGTCAAAAAATATTTTTTAGTATTTGTGGCACAACAAGTGAGCCACAAGCTAAGATTAATATAATCACCCACAACGCTGGAGAAATCACAGTGGAAATTCTAGAGACCAAACACAATATCGAAATTTTGTGCGATCGACTAACCAACCTACAAGACTGTCTTTGACTCAGCCTTAACCGCCGAAAGCCAAAAGTTACAACAGCTAGCAGCACAGCCGGAATCGGGCAACAGCATCAACAGAGTTGAACGACCACTCCAAGAACTAGACGCACTCCAATCCTATCAGGCAAAACTCAACCAGTGCCAAACAATTTTGGCAGATGCTACAGCAGCACTGGAGTTACTCGAATTTCAAGCAGACGACGAACTAGAGCAAGAACTTCAAACTAATTTAGCTCAACTAAACCACTCTCTCCAAGAGTATGAAATAGAGCAATCCTTGAGCGGGCCTTGCGACAAAAATGGAGCCTACCTCATAATTAAGGCCGGAACAAACGGTATCGATGCTCAATACTGGGCAGAAATGTTGCTCAGAATGTATATTATGTGGGGACTAAGCCGAGGCTACCAAGTTGCGGACGTTGAATCTTCCCCAGCGCCTGAAATAGGAATTATTTCTACAACCTTGGAAATAGACGGACGTTACGCTTGCGGCTATCTCAAGTCAGAAACCGGAATACACCGACTTAAACGGAAATCGCCTTTTAATATTACCATAATGCGACTCTCTTCTACAGCGACGGTGGAAATTTTGCCAATGTACGTGCAATTGGAGATTGCACAGCAGGATTTAAGAGCCATATTACCCAATCTCAATCAGAATACTAACGGAACCAAAGCATGGGTGAAAATTGTGCATATTCCTACTGGTATTTCTGCCATTTGTGACGGATGTCGCACTCAAATGCAAAATAAAGACAAGGCTTTGGCGGTTCTCAAGAGCAAACTGTTTGCTATTATGCAAAGGCAAGGAGTTCAGCAGCTTGCAGACATTCAGTGCGATCGGCTAAAAACATTCCTCAACCAACCAATTCGAGAATATCAATTTGCCAGCGACAGCGCAAACCAGGACAAAGTTCTGGATTTCCGTACAGGAATCGAAACAACAGCCGTCGCCGAGGTACTCGACGGCAAGATTGACCCATTCATCAAAGCTGGTCTGCTGCTGAAAAATTGATTTGCACAGATTGAACCCAATTTCAGCTAAAATCGACAAGACACCACAAAACTAGGAGAACTCACAGTGGAAGTTCTAGACATCAAACACGATATTGAAACATTGTCCGATCGACTGGGTACCACCCAGGACTATCTTTGACATCCCCGCACTCACAGCCAAAATCCAAGATTTAGAGCAAATCTGCGCCCAACCGGCATTCTGGGACGACCAAGAACAAGCTCAAGGAACCCTCCAAGAACTGAATGACTTCAAATCTCATTTAGACCAATACCACGGCTGGCAGACTAGCCTAGAAGACGCTAGAGCTATTTTAGAACTGCTGGAGTTAGACGCAGACGAGTCCCTGTTCCAAGAAGCCTCATCGAGTCTTTCCCAATTAACCCGCGAACTTGACCAGTGGGAACTGCAACAATTACTCTCTGGGCCCTACGACGAAGGCGGCGCGGTTTTGACAATTAACGCCGGGGCCGGCGGTACAGATGCTCAAGATTGGGCCGAAATGCTGCTGCGGATGTACACCCGCTGGGGTGAAAGTCAGGGTTACAAGGTACATTTAACCGAGATTTCTGAGGGAGAGGAAGCAGGCGTGAAATCTGCGTCTTTGGAAATTGTCGGCCGCTACGCCTACGGCTACATGAGGTCGGAAAAAGGTACTCACCGTTTGGTGAGAATTTCGCCGTTTAACGCTAATGACAAGCGTCAAACAAGTTTTGCGGGCGTTGAAGTGATGCCGGTGCTCGATCGATCCGTTAAACTGGATATTCCAGAAAAAGATTTGGAAGTCACGACTTCTCGCGCAGGCGGCAAGGGCGGACAAAATGTTAACAAGGTAGAAACGGCTGTCCGCATCGTTCACCTTCCGACTGGTTTAGCCGTCCGCTGTACCGAAGAACGCAGTCAGTTGCAAAATAAAGAAAAAGCTCTCGCCTTACTCAAAGCTAGGCTGTTGGTGGTTGCTAGGGAACAGCGCGCCGCCGAAATTGCCGAGATTCGCGGCGATATGGTAGAGGCGGCTTGGGGCAACCAAATTCGCAACTACGTGTTTCACCCCTATCAAATGGTCAAGGATTTGCGGACTGGAGTGGAAACAACTGCCGTCTTAGATGTGATGAACGGCGAATTAGAGCCGTTTATTCAAGCTTACCTGCGCCAGGAAAATCAGTTGGTCAGTTGACAGTTGACAGTTGACAGTTGACAGTTGGTCAGTATCCGCTCAATAGCTCGGGGTAGAGTACTGCGTTTGGAACGATTTTGCGATATTTAACGCTCATCATTGAGCGATTTACCCCGATTTATTGAGCGGATACGTTGGTCAGTTGGTCAGTTGGTCAGTAGTCAACTGTCAATTAACTGTCAACTGTCAATTGTCAACTATCAACTGAATGAAGAACCTATTTTCTGGTATAATTTTGGGGTTTTGGTCGATCGCCCGACATCCAACAGGTCGCGCCGCCAGAAACCTTGATATGATAAAACTTGATCTAACGAACCAAAGGAGAAAGAATGACCCAAGTTGTAATCGGCGAAAATGAAGGGATTGAGTCAGCCCTACGACGGTTTAAGCGACAAGTTTCCAAAGCGGGAATTTTTCCCGACATGAGAAAGCACCGCCACTTTGAAACCCCCCTCGAAAAGCAGAAGCGCAAAGCTATTGCTAGAAGGACTAAGAGACGCTTCCACCGCAACAACAAACCCTAGAACTAGGACTAAATTGATTCGGCACATATAATGCCTTGCGATTCTAGTACCGCAGCGACTCGGAGAATCACCGCTTCGCTGTAGGGAGCACCAATAATTTGTACCCCCAAGGGCAAAGCGCCGGGCCGCTGTACGGGCACGCAAAGCACCGGCAAGCCTATAAATGATAGGGGTTGGGTGAACAGTCCCAGATTGGGACGCACTCTTGTTTCTTGTCCGGCGATGACCATTTTCTCGACGCCAATTTCAGGAGCCGCGATCGGCGTGGCGGGTGCGAGAATGATATCTGTATGTTGGAATATTTCGCGAATTTGAGACCGATACCACTGTCTGAATCTCTGTGCTTGCACGTACCATGTCGCAGGAATCAGGGTTCCAGCCAAAAAACGATCGCGCGTTGCCGGATCGAAGTCTTGAGGGCGCGTCCGCAAATTCTCCAAATGCAAGTTTCCACCCTCGCAAGCAGTTATTATAAACGCTGCCGCCCTCGCGCGATCGGATTCCGGTATGCTGACAGTTGCAAGCCCCCCGATTTTTCGGGGGTTTGTTGTTGTTGTTTCCGTCTCAATACCACAATTCAAGACATTTGTCAAGGCTAGGGCAACTATTTCTACAGCATCCATCGCTTCCGGTTCGGCCCCTTGGGCGAAATAGCCGTCAGCAACAGCAATTCGCAATCCTTCAATTCCTATATCTAACTGCGGCGAGGTAAGTTCTGGCGGGCGTTGAGTGCAAACAGGATCGCGATCGTCCGTGCCTTGCAGGATATCATACAGTAGACCGATGTCTCGGAGCGATCGCCCGAACGGCCCCACGCAATCCAAACTACTCGAAAACAAAAAAGCACCGGCCCTTGACAAACGGCCGTAAGTAGGCTTAAAGCCAAACACACCGCACAAAGCAGCGGGTACGCGGATGGAACCGTTAGTATCGGAACCGAGGGTGAAGGGAACTAAACCGGCGGCGACTGCTGCTGCGGAACCGCCGCTAGAACCGCCGGCGATGCGCGCAGTATCGCGGGGATTGCGAGTTGGCCCGTAGTGGCTGTTTTCCGTGACGAAACCGTAGGCGTACTCATCCATGTTGAGCGTGCCTACAAGCACAGCCCCGGCTTGTCTGAGTCGGGCGACCCCCGCCGCGTCTTGGCTCGCCGGAGGGTTGTCAGCGTTGATTTTTGACCCTGCTAGAGTGGTAATTCCGCTGACATCGAACAAGTTTTTGACCGCGAAGGGAACGCCTGCTAAAGGGCCTGGGTTTTCGTTGCGCGCGATCGCATTATCTATCTTTTCGGCTGCTGCGATCGCACTTTCTGCGGTGATGGCAGTAAAGCAATTGAGTGTTTTATCTCGATCGGCAATTCGTTCTAAAGCAGCATTTACAACCGCTGTCGCTGCAATTTTACCACTTTTAACAGCGGATGCTGTAGCGACTGCATCCGCTCCTGCTAAAAATTTGGCTTCATCTGCGTTCATCGGCGGTAAAAAATCTAAGGTTCAAACACTGGTGCAGCTTCGATTTCTGGGGGTAAGGGGAATTCTGTAACGAGTCGGGCGATCTGCACTATCCTCTCGAAGTTTACCACAACGCCGGGGCGATGTTCCGGTTTGATGGGTAAGTTTATCAGTTCAGCGGTGCGATCGACATATTCTTCTATATTTGTCATTTTTCTATTTTCCCTTATCAGTGCGGCGGGGTGCGATCGATTATTTTATTGTAATGGCGATCGGGCTGTCATTTATTATCGCTCAGTTTTTTGTATTCCTCGGATTGTCGGATATCATCTAAAGGTGATTTTGGCTCTGGTGGTTCATCAGGACAAAACTTTATGGATGTCTGCGTTTTCCAAGACTGCAAAGTTGCATTGACTTCTATCTTAAGCTTTCCTTTTTGCCAACCCTTAGAACCAATTTTTAGAATTTGACAATCAATTCCTTCTTGAGGCGATTTCCAGTTTATATCCCCTCCCATAATTTTTGTTTCTTCGTTAATCGACAGATATTGTATCCACTGAATTATCGACTGCTCACGCTTGTTAGTTTCTGCTATATAAGTCTGAACCATTATCTTGTAAAACTTGCTAGCTGTTAGCTCTTTCAAGTGACGAACAGTAAAAGTAGCTTTCCCCAATAACAAAACATCATCTTCGCCGTCTAGTGTCTCATAGCTTGTATTGATTTTAACTTTTTCTTCCATTTTATTTTACCAATTTCTGCTCTTTGATATTTTATACCATTTCAAGCTATCTTAGTCAATCTGGTTAACAAAATCAATTTACTCTCGTACTTTCCCCAACTCAAACACTGACAGTTTCCCGCAACTTCTCAACGGCGACATCTAAGGGAGGCAAATCAAAAACCTCAGCATCCATCAATTCCTTAACCTTATCAAAAATTTCCACCTCCGCCTCTTCTTGGTCTGTCAGCTTATCATAAAAATAAGCGTCAGTAAACCACTGCTCAAAAGCAAACCTTAACACCCCATTCGGCTCAAGCATAAACTGCCAATACTTAGAAACTCGGTTATCAACTACTTCAAACAGCGGTGCCGGAGTCTGTATGGGATAATAGGTGTAATTATCATCACAAATATAGTACCAAACTCTTCCCTGCCACGATCGGATTGCATAAACAACATATTCCTTGCCAACTGTCAACGGCAATTCAACCTTTTTAGTATAACCTCGGGCAGGATCAATATAATTTTCCGGTAGAAGTTCTCCAGTATTAGCAATACAGCGAACAATCATAACTTGTATACCTATAAATTCTTAGGGGCTATTTTAGGATATTGTCGTTTAAACTTTAATTCAACTTGTTGCAAAATTTCCCTGTTTTCAAACCAGTGCACTTGTACGGAAGCTCCATTAATTACAAAAGCCTGAATGCTGGTTATTTTGTACCAGTCTTCGGGATTACCTCCATAGAGGGCAACCAGTCTGGAAACATCCCCTAGTATATCGTCAGATCCGCCCTGAATGGCTCTACAATTACCAGCTTTAGCATCTTGCAGTAGCAGTTGCTCTAGTAAATTTCTCGGACTCTCATCGGGAATAGCACCTTGCTTCATAGTTTAACAGTTTCCGATGTCATTTGTTGAAAAAGTATGTGAATCACACGAAAAAGACTAAATTGAACTTCTCTCTTTCTCAACTCAAACACTGACAGCTTCCCGCAATTTTTCAACGGCGACATCTAAGGGAGGCAAATCAAAATCCTCAGCATCCATCAATTCCTTAACCTTATCAAAAATCTCAACCTCCGCCTCTTCCTGATCCGTCAGCTTATCATAAAAATAAGGATCGGTAAACCACTGTTCAAATGCTATCATCAAGAATCCATTGGGCGAAAGTTTAAACCGCCAATACTTAGAAACTCTGTCATCAACCACTTCAAACAGTGGCGCCGGATTCTGCATGGGATAATAGCTGTAATTATCATCGCAGATATAATACCAAATAGTTCCCCGCCATTCTCTAAAAGCATAAACAACATATTCACGACCTACCGTTAATGAGAACTGTAGTTGTCTTGTGTAACCTATAGTAGGTTCTATGTAATCATCAGGAAGCAATGCACCTGTATTAGCGATACAGCGAATTATCATATTTTTTTCTTTCCTAATTACAGATTCTTGGGAGCTATTTTCGGGTACTGACGTTTGAACTTGTACTCTACATTTTCCTGAGTCTGACTATTCCGAAACCAATGAACTTGTACAGACGCTCCATCAATCATAAAAGACTGAATGCTGGTCATTTTATACCAATGTTCAGGATATCCACCATAGATTGCCACAAGTCTGGGAGCATCTCCCAGCATATTATTCACTCCGCCTTGAATACCTTTGCTATTTCCAGCAACTGCATCTTGCAGAAGCAGTTGCTCTGGCAAGTTTCTCGGACTCTCATCGGGAATAGCACCTTGACTCATAGTTTAGCAGTTTCAGAGGTCAGTTGTTATTAGCGAGTTTTTTGTACTCTTCAGATTGGCGGATGTCATCTAGAATAGATTCTGGTTCGGCAGGTTCATCAGGACAAAAATCACAACTTATTTGCACTTCCACGCTAGAGAAATTAAATTTTAAATAGGCTTTTACTCTTAGCTTACCTTTTTGCCAAGCTTGGGAACCGATTTTGAGAAGCTGACAGGTCATTCCTGCAGGAGGAAAAATCCATTGACCTTTATCTACTTTTAGATCTAGTTCACCAATAGAGCAATCATAAAACAATTTAAAAAACATTCTTACCTCTCGCGAGTTGGGTATTATTTCATTAAGGTTTTTAGCAAGCTTCTGTCGCATTAGGTCTTTAAATCTTTCAACTGTAAAAGTATCTTTCTCTATAAGCAAAATATCTGTATCGCACTCTAGGTCTTGAAACTTAGCGTTCATATGTGTTTGAAGGATTAATTTTATCTAAAAGCTATCATTTTTTACGATATTAGTCAAGGTTGCTTTTCCAGCTAAAACCCTTGATATTTTATATCGATAAAGTTGTTGTTTGTACAGCGCACTACTAAAAAAAACCGCAAGTTGACAGTCAGAAAAAACAAGTTTTTGCTGGGACAGTTTCCGCTAGCAACTTACCCCGCGAAATCACATACCGAACCGCAGCGCGCCTCCTAATTGCATCATAACAATCCTCAGCATCCAACACAATCAAATTTGCAGGTTTCCCCGCATCTATCCCATAATTATCATCTCCCAGATAGAGAGTTTTAGCACCGTTGACAGTGACCATATTAAAACAAGCTGCAATCTCAGCCATTCCCGTCATCTGACAAACATGAACCGCCATGTGAGCCACATCTAACATATTTCCCGTACCCAAACTGTACCACGGATCTTGCACGCAGTCGTGCCCCAAACTCACATTCAATCCATGCTGCCACAACTCCTTAACCCGCGTCACTCCGCGACGTTTGGGATAACTATCCGCACGCCCTTGCAGAGTGATATTAATCAAAGGATTAGCGATGAAATTGATGTGGGATTTTTGCAAAATTCCCATCAGCTTAAAAGCATAGGCATTGTTGTAGGAACCGAAAGCTGTCGTGTGACTGGCTGTCACCCGCGAACCCGCACCGCTTCTAATCGCACAAGCTGCTACAACTTCCAAAAATCTCGACTGTTCGTCATCGATTTCATCGCAGTGGATATCAATTAATTTATTGTATTTTTCTGCAAGTTCAAATATGCGGTGAACCGATTTTACTCCATCTTCCCGTGTCAACTCGTAATGCGGAATCCCGCCCACAGCATCCGCACCCATATCCAGAGATTTATCTAAAAGTTTGTCGTTTCCAGGACTCCCATAAATCCCGTCTTGGGGAAAAGCCACAACTTGCAAAGTCATCCAATCTTTGACTTCTTCTCGTACTTCCAAAAGTCCTTGCAAAGCAGTCAGCGTCGGTTCGCTAACATCAGCGTGACTCCTGACAAACAAAATCCCTTGAGATGCTTGCAACCTTAAAGTTTCAATCGCCCGTTTTTTGACATCATCCAGAGTTAAACCTTGCTTGCGTTCACCCCAAATTTGAATTCCCTCAAACAAAGTGCCGCTTTGATTCCATCGCGGTTCCCCGCAGTCAAAGCAGAATCGAGATGAATGTGCGACTCCACAAACGGAGGACTAACTAAATTGCCTTGAATGTCGATTTCCTGTTCGCCCATTCCTGATATGCGCGGCGATACCGCAACTATTGTATCATCATCGATCGCAATATCCACCGTTTCGCGATCGCCCGCACCCAACAAACGACATCGGCGCAGAACCATGCTATACTTTTGTTCACACATCCTATTTATTTCTTTCTCTTCCATCTCTTCCTCTGTGCCCTCTGCGCCCTCTGCGGTCAAAAAATCTTACTCAAAAAAACAACCCATAACGAAAAATAATCACCAGGAAGAAAGCGCAACGACAAATCACCAACATTAGACAATCTCAAACTCCAGATTGTGATGCTTCACCAAATCAAAGCTAAAATGGTCAACCACATTAGTATCGCTCAACTCCAGATTATAAAAATCCACAAAATCAGCATCAAAATAAGGCCCCGCGTGCCAAGTCCCCACATCTAACTTAATAAAACAATCACCCGGAATCCGAAAAGCAACAATATCCTCCAAACTAGGTCGATCGCTATCCCCAGGAGGCGCAACAGCCATCAACCAATCCTTCCCTTCCAGAGAACCCAAACACTGAGTACATTCAACGTGCCGCGTAATTTTACCAAACTTGCGACCCTTCTCGTGCAACCGCATAATGTAAAATCTAGGAATGCCATTTTGCAAATTTAACTTAGCATCCTCATCATCAAAAGACTTGCCATCAAAACTCGCAGAAATAACTTGACCGTAACTCCGAAAATTCTCCGATGTTATCCATTGTGCCGGCAATTGCTTCATTGAAACTGATGTACTCATAAATCCCAACACCTCCTCACTCATTTCATCAAAAACATAATACAAATACTCCTCTATCTCTCTTCTCTGCGCCCTCTGCGCCCTCTGCGGTTAAAAAAATCTAATTCACTCGATCGCCCAAAACACCCTTACAATCAAAATTAGAACACTGCTGCAAAAAACGAACCGCAATATCAGGGTTCGCACCCCAGTGCAAATGCAAATAAGCAGCGTGCACCCCATAAACCCCCCAACCTTCAGCAACCGCCTCAACTTCTCCCCGTTTGCCGTACCTCCAACTGTGATAAATTGGATTAGTTGGTTCCACTGTTAAATGCGATCGATGAAACTCATGTCCCCAAACCACATCCCCCGCAGTTAACACCAAACTATCTCCCACCGCCACAGCTTCTCGATATCCCAGAGTCAAACGCTTTCCCATCGCAGCCACAGCCGGCAAAACTCCCACTCCTTGCCAAGAATTCCCGTCGAAGTCTACAATCGAATCGCACAAGTACATCAAACCGCCGCACTCCGCATAAGTCGGCATTCCCGAAAAAATCGCACTTCTGACAGCATCCCGAATTAAAACATTACCGCTTAATTCCCCAGCAAACACTTCGGGAAAACCACCGCCAAAATACAACCCCTGCACATTCTCAGGAAAAACCGAGTCATCCAACGGACTCCAAAATACCAACTCGGCGCCCAACTCTTCCAGCAAATCAAGATTGTCCTGATAGTAAAAATTAAAAGCCCGATCGCGCGCAACTGCAATCCTCACCGAAAACTTTTTTTCCAAACAGTTGACAACATCATCTTTTTTAGTTACAATTGAGTAAGGGAGACTGTATCTACCCAAAAGTTGCTCAGACCCCTCACCCCCCCCATGAGGAGTTGCAGCCAATAAAGGTAAAAGTTGCTCCCAGTCAAAACTAACAGCAGCCAAATCAGCCAATTTATCGATCGCACCGTGAAGATGCGGCAACTCCTCGGCCGGAATCAAACCCAAATGCCGATCGGGAATCGTCACAGCCTCATCCCTACGCAAAACTCCTAAAATCGGTAAATTGAGCGGTTCCAGAGCATCTGTCAGCAGATCCAAATGTCGATCGCTCGCCACCCGATTGAGCACCAAACCCGCGAACTTAAGATTTGGGTTAAAAGAACGAAAACCGTGGGCGATCGCAGCCACAGAACCAGAAAGCCGGCTGCAATCTATCACAAACAATATCGGCAAATTCAACAAATAAGCAACATGAGCCGTAGAAGCAAAGGAAATAGGATAATTTTGTTCTTCTTCCCTCTTCTCTCTTCCCTCTTCCCTCTTCCTTCTTCCTTCTTCCTTCTTTGGAGAAACCCCATCAAATAAACCCATTACCCCTTCAACCAAAGCACAATCGACATCTTGAATGTGGCGGGAAAAACACTTTTTTACATAAGATTCAGACGTTAAAACCGGGTCTAAATTCCGACAGGGGCGGCCAGTCACAAAAGCATGAAACATCGGGTCAATGTAGTCAGGGCCGACCTTAAAAGATTGCACGTTCAAGCCCTGGCGGATTAAATAAGCTAAAAGGGCGATCGTTACAGTAGTCTTTCCTGCCCCGCTTCGTTCGCCAGCAATTACTAAAGCCATAGTTCTAGTTAGTTACAATAAATACTGAAAACAGATAGTTGATAAAGTTATGAGTGTAGCTCTCTCATCTATTAAATAATGCTTTAACGAACCGCGAAGACACGAAGAACGCGAAGAAAGAAAGAAGAATATAAAGTAGAGCAGACATTGCCTGCTCTACTTTATATTAACTCAATTCCTTCTTCCTTATTCTATCCGTTACATCCGTTACATCCGTTACTTGCATCCGTTGCCGAACTTCTCTTTACCTCTTAGCCAACTTCAGCATTTGAGCCGTCACCGCCAAACTTTCCTCGTACAGCATATCCCGGCCCCAACTCTGCAAGTGCTGGCCCAGCAACTGTTCCGTCACCTGATCGAACAGAGGAGTCACCTGGTTAAATCGATCGGTTTGAGCGCCTCCCTTCATTTCCATCCGCATACAGCCCCCCGTTTCCGAACACAGAACCGTACCGCAGGCCGCTTTCTCGTTCGTAGAATTTAAACGCAGAGCAATTAAATCGCCGGGGACATCGCCCGTATCGGCAATCGGAATCGCAGCTAACTCGGCTTCTACAACCCGTTCGTCCGCACCTGCGAATTTAATGCGCTTAATTTGGTAATCGCCCTCTTCTTGCTTGAAAGCAACCGGACGCCACTGAAGCCGGCTCGCCAGCCAGCCCAAATACATCAGCGCTTGAGTAGAATTGCCTTGTTCGTAATCGATCGTCACTCGATCGATCTCCCGAATTGCCGCCCTACGTTCCGGCGGATCGAAGGCCTCGGCAGCCAACTCCTGCCACGCCGCCAGCCTGCGCCAATTCAAATCCGCGATCGGAATTCCTTCCTCGATCAGACTTTGCATCAACAGCAATTCCGCTTCAGACTCGGCAAAACTGCTAGAGTCGATAATCACAGAACTGCTAGTTGCCGCCAGCCGCTGGAACAAACCTCGATCGGCATCGGGATTCGCTTTCCACCATAACAAAGTCGGCAAATCCGCGATCGTCAGCGCTGTCACGATCGCGCTCACCCGTTCCAGAGCAGCTTCCGTACCCCGCAGCGTAATATACTCGCAGCAGATCAGATTGCCGCTGCCGCGCTTGTGCACCGGACAGTAAGCAGCCACTTGAGCCTGCACGCCCGTATCTTCTCCCGCCGTCGGGCACAGAGCAATAATCCGGCAGGGATTCGCAGCTACGATCGCATCAGCCACCCCCGAACCCCCGGAACCCAAGCCACTCGAACCCAAAAGCTCTCCCTTGGCATTTTTGCGAGCCACTTCTTCGCGCAACATCGCCAACAATTCAGCGCTAGGTTTGCCACTTCTGGGCATTCCGTAAGCTTTTTGAGCAGCCCTGATGCTAGATGCCGTCATCGGCCCGCTAATACCATCGACAGGCCCGTCATAAAATCCCAGATCCGCCAATAATTGCTGGGTTTCTTCCGGTTCGTACACGACAAAAGTAAAAGTTGCTGCCCTAGTCGCGATCGGAAAATCGCCCTTCGATCCTGATTCTCTGTAACTTTCCCAGATTTTACTCAGTTCTGCCTCTATTTGGTCGATCGACACATCTTTAGGGTTTTGCAGCGAAACCAGAGGCGGAGCTTTCATCGGTGTCATCGTCATCGGTTTTTTCTCCTTTCTTATTGGTTATTGGTTATTGGTTATTGGTTATTGGTCATTGGGCATCGGGCATCGGGCATCGGGCATCGGACATTGGTCATTGGTCATTGGTCATTGGTCATTGGTCATTGGTCATTGGTCACAACTGCTATCACGCAAGAGTTCCCGAACATTAGGATTACTAAATTAGTCCTTGATGATTCTTAAGTTAGCAACTCTTACCTAATGACAACTAACAACTAACAACTAACAACTGACAACTGACAACTGACAACTGACAACTGACAACTGACAATTGACTTTTAAAGTCGTCGCCACTTGCGGCCGTCTCTGTTAATCATTAATTCTGCTTCTGCCGGTTCCCAAGTACCAGCTTCATATTTAGGAACCAAACTTTGGTCGTTGGAAGATTCCCAAGCCATCAGCGCCGGAGTTACCACCCGCCAAGCTTCTTCCACTTCATCAGAACGGGTAAACAAAGTTTGGTCGCCCAGCATACAATCAATCAACAGGCGATCGTAAGCATCCGAAGATGTCACCCCAAACGAAGCACCATAACTAAAATCCATATCCACCGTCCGCGTCCGCAAATCTGGCCCCGGCATTTTCGCCTCAAACCTCAGCGAAATCCCCTCATTGGGATGCACCCGCATCGTCAAAACGTTAGGAGTAGTTTGTTGGGCCGCCGACTGAAAAATTAACAGCGGCACTTCCCGAAACTGAATTGCAATTTCGCTAACTTTTTTCGGCAACCGCTTACCAGTCCGCAGGTAGAAAGGCACTCCCTGCCATCGCCAGTTGTCAATCATAAACTTCATCGCCACAAAAGTCGGCGTTGTCGAGTTGGGAGCAACCCCCGGTTCTTCGTGATAACCCGGCACGGGTTTGCCTTTCATCCACCCTGCGGAATATTGACCGCGAATCGCGGAAAACTCTAAGTTATTCAAATCCGCCAAGCGAGTTGCTTGCAGAACTTTCATCTTTTCGGTGCGGATGCTGTCAGCATCGAGGGAGTTTGGCGGTTCCATCGCCGTCAGACAGAAAATCTGCATCAAGTGGTTTTGCAGCATATCCCGCAACGCCCCAGAGGATTCGTAGTAACCGGCCCGGTCTTCTACGCCCACAGTTTCTGCAACCGTAATTTGTACGTGATCCACAAATTGCCTGTTCCACAGCGGTTCAAAAATCGCGTTCGCAAACCGGAACACCATCAAATTTTGAACCGTTTCTTTACCCAAATAGTGGTCGATCCGGTAAACTTGCTGTTCTTGGCAAACCTGCTGCACCACACGGTTGAGAGCTTTTGCCGAACTCAAGTCGCGGCCGAAGGGTTTTTCAATTACCAAGCGATGTTTTATTGGATCGGCAAGCATTTGAGCTGCGCCCAGTTGCCGAATTGCTTCTGGGAAAAAGTTCGGAGAAACGGACAGATAAAAGATGTGATTGCCGCGGGTTCTCCTTTCTTCATCGAGTTCGGCTAAGAAAGCTTTGAGTTTTTGATAGCTTTCGGGGTTATCAATGTCGCCGGGACAGTAGTACAAACCTTTGGCGAAATCTTGCCACAATTCCTCATTGCTAATACCGCCGCCAAATTCTTCGATGCCTTCCCGCATTTGTTCTCGGAAGTAATCGTGACTCCAAGGGCGACGGGCGACTCCCACCACGGTAGTTTCTGGTGGTAAACGCCGATCGAGCTTCATCTGATAAATTGCTGGTACCAGTTTGCGCTGGGTGAGATCGCCGGAAGCTCCAAATATCACCAGAATTTGCGGTTCCGGCATCCGTTCTTTTCGCAAACCAACCCGCAGTGGATTTTCAAGTATCGTTACCATTTATTTTCCTTGTTCTAGTGCTGTTAATCTTGCCAGTACAGCATGATAATTTGCCGTCATTTCTGCTAATTGCTGGGTCAGAGAGTTGATCTGCCCTTCATATTCGGCTTTGACTTCCGCCCGGATTTCCTCTCTGAGTTCCGCTATAACTTCCGCCCGGATTTTAACCCTTTCAGCAGCTAGTCGAACTTCCCAATCTTTATCTCGTTGTCGCAGTTCAGCTTTTAGCTGCCTGTTTTCGGCTCGAAGTTGCTCCATTTCCAACGCCACAGCAGCAGCACGCCGATCCCTCTCTCTGTTTTGCTCTCGGATTTGCTGTCTGAGGCGTTGATTGTCCGATCGCAATTTTTCCAATTCTGAAGCAGTATCCTTGGGAGTTCGCCCGCTTCCTAGCGATGGAAATCGCTGTTCAACCAAACGCTGAACTGCTGCACCAGTAGGAATCCCGTTGGGCGATGACTCTACTGCTTCTTGCCAAATTTCTAGCTGTACCTCGGGGGGCAATCCCTTTAATGGGCGGATTTGATATTCTTTAACAAGGGAATTGTGTACGTTCGTACACAAATTTTCCATAATCTCAGCCGCGTCAATGAACTGATAAGCTCTTCGTTTCGTGATTCCCCACTTTTCGTGGCAATAAGCCTCAAAATTCTTGTGGGTTTCCCGGTACAGTTTTTGTTCCCGAATTTCCTCAAGGGCTTTGCCAACTTCGTAAAAAGTATGAAGTCCTTGTTCTACGATCGATTCGAGTTGTTGAAGCCTCGCCCGTTCAGCGATATCCAGTTGGGCGTTGACTTCCTCGCTTTGTTGAATGGTATGGGGAGTTAACATAACACTTCTTTAGCAGTCAGGTATGAAAAATCAGGAATTTGCGGACTTGATATTCTTTGACAAGGGAATTGTGTACGTTCGTACACAAAATATTCTTTGACAAGGGAATTGTGTACGTTCGTACACAAATTTTCCATAATCTCAGTCGCGTCAATAATTGGGGACGAGCATTTAATCAGGATTCAGGAGCCAAAACGATTATGTGTTCAGACTCCTGAGAGTTTCTGCCCTTACCGATACCAAATCGGCGAACTATACGGGTGCGAGCTTCTTAACTTTCTCTTCCAAGGAATCCATCAGGGATTGGAAGGGGCTGACGAATTTCTCGATCCCGTCCAGGAGCAAGTCTTCCATCACTTTGTCCAAGTTGATGTCGATGTCGGGATCTTTGAGACTTTCGATCAGACTGTAAGCTTCTGCAACGTTATTCTCAATCCGGGGCGCGACATCGCAGTGATCGAAACAAGCTTCAACGGTGTTCGGTGGCAAAGTGTTCACCGTATCGGGGCCGATTAGCTCATCCACATACATCACATCGCTGTAGTTGGGGTTTTTAGTGCTGGTACTCGCCCACAGCAGTCGCTGCACTTCGGCTCCCTTTGCTGCTAATGCTTGCCAACGATCGCTCGCGACGATCTCTTTATACTTCTGGTAAGCTACCTTGGCATTGGCGATCGCAATTTTCCCCTTCACTGCTTCCAGTTTGGCTTTGGTGGAAATATCTGTGACGTTTTTGAGTTTCTCGTCAATCTTGCCGTCAATATTGATGTCGATCCGGCTCAAGAAGAAACTGGCAACAGAAGCGATGTTGCTCACATCCAAACCCTTAGCTGCCCGCGCTTCCAAACCGCGAATGTACGCCCAGAAAGTTTCGACGTAGCTGTCAACAGAGAACAGCAAAGTCACGTTAACGTTAATCCCTTCACTGATGACTCGCTCTACGGCGGGCAAACCTTGAGCAGTTCCGGGAATCTTAATCATCACATTTGGTTTGCCGATCGCCTGATAATAGCGCAAGGCTTCGCTAATTGTACTTTCTGTGTCATTCGCGATCGTCGGTGGCACTTCGATACTGATGTAACCGTCCAAACCCTTCGACTCTGCGTAAACCGGGGCGAAGATGTCGCAAGCGTTGCGGATATCTGCAAATACCAGAGATTCGTAAATCTCTAGCACAGATTTGCCAGCCCGGATGCCCGCTTCAATATCCGCGTCGTAAATGACATTACCCGCGATCGCCTTCTCAAAAATAGCCGGATTCGATGTAATCCCGCGCAGCCCGCGACTTTCAATCATCTTTTTGAGTTCGCCGGACTCGATCAGATTGCGGGTCAAATTGTCCATCCAGATGCTCTGGCCAATTTCTTTGATTTCTAACAGGTGATTCTTTGTCTGGTCCGTCATTGATTTAACTCCTAAACTTGGATAATTGGTAATGGGTAATGGGTAATTGGTAATGGGCAGTGAAAACTTTCTTCCTTCTTCCTTTTTTCCTCTTACTATCTTCCAACTTCGGTCTAATAACTAACAACTAACAACTATCAATTGACAACTGTCAACTGTCAACTGTCAACTGTCAACTGTCAACTGTCAACTAACTTCACTCTTCAAGTGTTATGGGATTGCGCGATCGCTCTTTAATAAAAGACTCAACCAGCGCTACATTTTCTTTACTGCCAATAATCAAAGGCGTGCGCTCATGAATTTTAGTCGGCACCACGTCCAAGATGTCTTGAATACCCGTACTAGCCCGCCCGCCAGCTTGCTCCATCAAAAACGCCAAAGGAGCAGACTCGTAGAGTAAGCGCAATTTGCCATCGGGGTTTTTCACCGTTCCTGGGTACAAAAACACACCTCCCTGAGATAAAATCCGGTGGAAATCTCCCACCAAAGCGCCTCCGTACCGGGCGGTATAGCCTTGATTTCGATGTACGTAGCGAATGTAATCCCGATAAGATTCATCCCACTGCCAAAAGCTACCTTCATTGACACTGTAGATCGGGCCGCTGTCTGGAACCTTGATGTTTTCGGTTGATAGAATAAACTCGCCTAAACTGGGGTCGAGGGTAAATGAATGAACGCCCTGCCCGATCGAATAAACCAGCATGGTACTAGGGCCGTAGAGCACGTAGCCCGCTGCGATTTGTTTGTGCCCGTGTTGGAGCAAATCGGCAGCAGAACCGTCTGCATCATCCCCTTCTTGCTTGCGGATGCTGAATATGGAGCCGACATTGAGATTGATGTCAAGATTGGAAGAACCGTCTATGGGATCGTAGAGCAGACTGTAACGCCCGATCGGACAGTTTTCCGGAATGTAGTAGGGTTTTTCCATTTCCTCGGAAGCCAAACGGCAGACAAGTCCGCTTTGCTGGAATACGGAGATAAACACTTCATTAGCATAGATATCCATCTTTTTGACGGATTCTCCCTGCACGTTTACAGCCCCTGTAAACCCTAAAGCATCTTCCATTAACCCGGCTCTGCTGAGCCGCCTTGCGATCAGCTTGGCCGCCAGCCCGATGCGACTCATTAGCGCACTCAGATCCTGAGCATCTGCACTAAAGCTGTGCAGTTGCTGGAGTACATGACGGGATAGAGTCGTACAATCGCGGTCTAAGGCTTGTACCTGCTCGGTTTGGCCTAGGCGGGCTTCCCCTGTCGGCGCGTTTACCATGATTTTGATGTCCTCCCTGTCTTGTGGCTGGATCGTTTGGGATTTTTCAGGTATTCCTGAATCGGCGATGAGACCGATCGTCCTGCAACTTCTATCTTAGGGAGGGTTTTGCGATCGGGCATGGAACTTTAGGTGAACTTTAGATCCCCAGACAAAATTGAGGAGTGCGATCGACTGTTGAGTTGAAAATTGTATTCCAAATCACTAAATTTTTTAATTAACCGCAGAGGACGCTTAATGTTGGGAATATCTCATGGGCAATCGAAACGAATGTTGTAATTAAGCTATAAATCATACTTTGCAGAACGAACCCGATCCCGAAACTTTAAGACAACAAACTTTCAATAATTATTGCCCAAATTGGAAATTTGTTAGATATGTGGTTTTTGATTTGAGTTAAACCTCGATCGAGTTTGACATCAATAGAGTTAATAGTCTTAGCCATCAACATTACATTCTTATCAATTTGAGCATCGTAATTATATACTAAATAGGTGATCGGGGTTTTTTGTTTATTAATATCCTTAATAATATCCGAGCAATCTGCTTTGAGCAACCAACAACTTATATACCGTTTGTAATAAAAATCAAAATCAACTATTTGACCAGATAATTTTAAATAACTTCCAGAAACAATGAATAGAGGAGATGCTCGTCTCCATAAGCTACCAAAATCATGAAACTGATCGGTATTTGCTTCCTTCTCGTAGTCAAAATATTGCGTATAAATAGCCATTTGATCGGAACCCCACAAATAGCCTTTTTGATTTAGTAGCATTTGCGCTCGGAATAAATAGTTATAAGACTTTTGCGTAATTAATAATCTGCTTATGTCTATTTTATCATTATCTATGATGTAATCCACATATCTTAGATGTAAATCTAAACATAATTGCACAGTCCCCCAAAAAATAGCATTTTCCTGCTGCTCTAAAACTCCTAGTCCTTCTAACATAGGTAGTGTATAAAAATAGAAATATCGTTGGGCGGTTTTTTGATCCTCCACATCTATTAACAAATTTCGATCTAAAGTTAATTTAGAATTCAAAATCTCTTTTTCTAAATCAAGAATATATTGTAAGTCTTTTTCTTGAAGATTGTTGATAATTTTTTCTACAAAATTCATTATATTAATCCTCATTTAATTAAAAGTAAATTATACATTTTATACGCTCCCTAAAGTGTTTTTAATAATCCCTATTTTGTCAATCAAGTATCTTTGGAGAAACTAATTAAAAATGGAATCTCTACTTCATGTTTGTCACCTCTAGCAAAATAAGCACTGATCTGAGAATTGTCTCGGTAAACTATAATAATATTCCCCTCAACAATACAAGTATCACCTTTAACAAGTATTTGATATAGTAAATCATTTTGTGATGTAGGATATATTGCCTCTACAGATTGATAGTTGACTACATTTTCAGCAACAATGTTACCTTCAAAACGGTAAATTTTAAGTTCAGAAAGACATAAAATTGGTGTTTGTAAACGATGTTTTATTTCCTTTAAATATTCTTGGCTCTCCTCATTAATTAGAAGACGATTTTTTTGAGCATATTGGATAGAGGCTTCACAATTAAAAGAACAAGGTATATGGGGAATCAATGAGAATGGAGTGTGACGTAACAACCCATTAGATAAATACGTAGGTGTGTCAGTTGTATGGCGATAAGTTTCATAGTAATTATTATAAAAATACCAATTATTTCGATTTTGAAAAAAATCCAGACAACATTGCGGATAACCTAGTGCTTTTCCAAAAGTATGATGATCTGCTAAATGTTTTTCAACGACTCTTCGATCGACAACTAAAGGATACCATCCTGAAGCAATCGCATTTGTTAAAGCATCTTGTGACTTGGCAATAAAAACATGAGCTTCATCAGAAAAATCTTTACTAAAAACAGCTTTAGTTGTAGTAAATAACTCTTGAGGTAAACTGTTTAATGTTTCCCGATCTTTATAAAAATAAGCATCTACATAATAATACAAGCCAAAATATTGAGCTAATTCACAAAAAATTTGCCATTTTGGCTGTTGTACCCATAAATCTGTTGCCGATTTTAACCCCTTAACAGTAGCAATAAAAGAAGGTAATTGTCCCCCATCAGGAAATATCTCAAGGTATTTGCTAAAAGGACTATTTACTAAGTATTTGCTCAAACTTGCTGTATTCATATTTTTTTTAATTAACTAAAGTTTGAACTAATTTAACCATCATTTGAACTTTATTTTCAGAATTTGAGTTTTGCCTGATTAATCTTTTTATTTCTAAACTATTAGCAACAAGTTTATCTAGATTAAGCAAGATTAATTCGTAATTTTCTAACAGGTTTAAATGTCTCAATGCAAACATAAAACATTGCCAAAAATAAGGAGCATTAAGATATTGCTCAATACAACTTTGATAAAATTCTGCTGCTTTCTGATAGTCTTGATTAAGATAAGCAGTATGTCCACATATTAAGTCTAATAAAATTGAATCTCCCAACTGAGTTTCTTTTAATATGTCTTCTAATTTTTTTAAGCCTCGATCGTGGTAAATAGCTACCAAAGTTTCCAGAATTGGATCGAAGGGTTGTCTCAGATAAGTTAAGGGACGTAAATCAATATTTGGGTCAATTCCTAACCATTGACATGATTGATTTAATATTTTATTGCTGTCCTTATTTTCCAAATCTACAGAGAGTTTAATTGGAAATATTTTACTTTCCACTAAATTAGGATTTGCCGCTTCCCATTTCTGCTGATGTTCTTTTGATCTAAGGTCGATCAGTTGTTTTTCTGTTTGAGAGATTTCAGGTTCAACTCGATTAATATTTTCTTCTATTGCTTCAATCAATGCTTGACCAATTAAAGAAAATACTGCATTTGTTTTTAAAACTTTAAGTGCAGTTAGCAGTTGTTGTTTAGCAGCATACACTCTTTGTTGTAAACGCTTTTCTTGTAAAAGAGGTATATCTGTTTTCAGAATTTTATGCCCAAATTCTAAAACAGCTTGAAAGACATAAATTCCCTGCAAAATACCACTGAGAGGTCGAGGATCGTCACGCCAAGGAGAATAATAAACTGCTTCAGGACTACCTTCTACAATGATTGGATCTAAATTTAATAAAGCATTAAGTTTATGATGATGATATTCATGGACTAAAGCTTCTACTATTACTGAGGTATCTGACATCCAAGATAAAACGAGAAGTCCGGGTATTTCGCGAAATGTCTGACTTCTATGAACATCAATAGCATGAGAATATACTGGAACTAAAGATTGTACTCCCATGAAAATTTCACTTGCTAATAAACTTGAACAACTATCTATCAAAAACCAAGCTTCCTCTAAAGTAGATAGCCATTTAATAGTGGAAGTTGGTGTTAATTCCTCAAAATTCAAATCATAGCGACCACCTAAACGTAGATCGCTATCAAAAGCATTTAATTCAATGCCATTATTGAGATGAGGTATTTCATTTTGAATCATCTCCAAATTTTGATTACCATCTGTATAAATATTAAAACTCTCATTAGTTGTGGTCACAAAACGCAATCTTTGAAAGGCAATATGTTGAGGATGCTGTAAATAAATTCCGGTTCCGGGTATGGCAATAATTCCAGCATGATCGGTATATAAAAAACACTCTAGATTTTCTATATTGTCATATTTTGCCATTGCTAAAAGAAACTTTGAGAAAGATTCCAGATGAAATTTAATGTGCATTTCTGGAAACAGAATATGAGCTTTTCGGTTAACTAATTGCCAAGCTGTATCTAACCAAACGCTAAAAGATGGATAACGTAAAATCTTTCTTTGGGCATTTTTGGAAAATGATTTTACCAACTCAAAAGATTGACAAAAATTGGTTAAATCATCAATTAACTTAGGTGATTCTGATTGCAATTTTTGACAGAGATTACTTAACCTTAGCAAGGTTCTATGATATTCTGCTAAGTAAATTACTTTAACTAATGGATCGGAAGCCCCCGTAGGAGAAACTAAGTTTTTGATGGTATTAATATCCAGCTCGATCTTCATTGCACTAACCCTAATTTAATCAGACAAATTTTGACTAAACAGCAGGAATTTTTTTCTTCTTTATTGTTTGCATATCTTCAATTACTTGGTGGCGAATTGTAGTAATCATTTTTTTGAGATCGGAACAATACACTGATGGATTATGAAAGTAATTTTCGCTAGAGTATCTATGGGGAAGATAACCACCACCACAAACTTTAACTAAGTTACATTTTTGACAAGTTTCGCTCAAGTATTGCCACTTTTCTTGACGCTCAATAACCTTTTGAGAGTCAAAAATATCATCAAAACTGTGGGTAAATATATCCATTCCTAACTTGGTAGCTTCGGGATAAGTAACTTTCAAAGAATCAACGGCTTCAATATCACCGTTGGTTTCAATAACTGCAAAATCAACAGGGCTTAAACCCCATTCTTCTGAATTTCCTTGCAATCCTAGCATTAGCAAAATAATTTCCTTAAATTTCCTAATTTTGATTGTTTGAGGTTTTTGATGATACCAAATATTAAAAATCTTAAGTAGCCAGTCTGCATAAGGAGTTACATCAAGAGATTGTTTTTTACCAAGAGGTCTTAAATCATGGTGATTTAAAGGTAACAAAAAATCAATCGAAGGAGGATTATATTGTGATAAATAAGAATATACAGCTTCAGGATCGTTATGTAGATCGATCACACATAAAAAACCTGCCCATATTTTCCGTCCTCGATCGCTACTTAATAATTGAAGAGTTTTTTCCAAACTGGAAAATGTAGATTTACCTTGATGATCTAAGCGATGTAGATCGTTAGCTTCTCGATCGCCATCCATACTTAGACCTATTGTTGTATTATTAGAAATACAGAAGTCTAAGATTTCATCGTTTAACAACACACCATTACTTTGTATGCCAAATCTTAGTTTAACATTAGGTACATTTTTTGAAATAATTTCTTGAAATTTTTGGAGATAGTCTAACCCTGCTAAAAGAGGTTCTCCACCGTGCATGATTACAGAAAATTCTGATACTTGATGTTTGGTGGTATGTTCATCAATTCTCTTACCTAATTGTGTAATAGTTGCTTCTGACATTTTCAAAGGTTGCTGTTGCCAACTTTGATCGCTATGCTGATACATATAGCAATAATCACAGTTAAGGTTGCAACGGGATATTACTTTACAAACCAGCGAATGTAAGGGTGTAAACTCAGCCATAAATCATGATATGTTCAAAACTTAAATTATGTCTGCCAGAATTAAATGGCTGCTATTGCTTGAGGTAACTTAGTAGCCATTTAATTAGTATTCTGTAATAGCCAGTGCTTGACTACCCCCAAGCACGTTGATTGAACTCACCATGAGAAGAATGGCTCTCATGTCGATTATTATCAGATGTTGCCATTGGATTTTGAAAATTTATTTCTAAAATATTACCAAGTGCTGTATTTTTGAGTGCATCTAAGTCACTTAAGTCGAATTCTTCAAGGTCAAGAACAATACAATCATTTTGTGAGTAAGTATCAGTGAGTAATCTTTCTTTTGCTTGTGTCATTTTAGTAATGCTCCTAAAAAATTATCAACAACGGAAAAAGCACGACTTTTTAAGCCTGTGTTTCAATTTAAGAGCATACCAAAATTAAAGATGGGAGTGCGATCGGAAAAACTCGGATTTCAACTGGAGTTTTGTTACACAATATTAAGCAAAAAATCGGAAAAGTTCGGAAAAAATAGGATTCAGGTTAAGCTATAATGAGCTAAACCTTTACCCTGTATAGTCTTTATGAATGTAAACCAACTGTTACAATTTGTCGATCGGCTAGTGGTTGAACGAACTGGAAAGCACCTAGATGATGTTCAAAGGGCTGTAGTTGAGGGGACTTGGGAAAGACAAACCTATGATGATATCGCCCAGAAGTGCCATGTCAGTAAAAATCATGTAGGTGATGTGGGGGCTGAATTATGGCAACTTTTATCTGAAATATTGGGTGAGGATATAAAAAAAACTAATTTTCGCTCTACATTTGAAAGATTAAAGTTAACATCCTCACAATTTATTAATATACAAAGCAGTCATAGCAGTCATAATTTTAGCTTTTGTTCATTTCCCGAACGAGACAATAAAAAACATCAAGCAAGCCATAATCCATTAAAGTATCACGATTTAACTGTAGCTCCTCAAATTATTAATTTTTACTCTAGAGAATCTGAACTTAAAACCCTTTATAATTGGATATTCGATCGAAATACTCGTTTAATATCAGTGTTGGGCTTGAGTGGAATTGGGAAAACTACTCTAGTTAAAAGGTTTGTCGAGCTCAATTTGCAACAATTTGAAGTAATTATATGGAGAAGCATAAAAAATCCTAAGTCTTTAGAATTACTTGTAAATGATTTATTGAAGGTTTGTAACAAACAACAGATTCCAGAAAATCTAGATGAGAAATTAAAGCAGCTATTAGATATACTCATGTATAAAAAAAGTTTGATTATTCTTGATGATGTTGAGAATATATTTATTGACGGTCAATTCGCTGGAGAATATAGATCGGAATATCAAGATTATCAAAACTTTTTCAGCGCGATCGCAGAAGTTGAACATCAAAGTAATGTGATTTTAATTAGTCAAGAACAATGTGCAGAAATGGAGTCTTTAGATGGGGAATATCCTATTAAGTCTTTAGAGTTATCAGGTTTAGATGATGTGGAGATTCTGAAAGGTACAGGATTAAAAAATGAGGAGAGTTGGTTAAATTTAGTTAAGTTATATGAAGGCAATCCCGCTTATTTAAAAAGTATTGCTATTTCAATTAAAAAGATTTTTGATGGCGATGTTGCTGAGTTTTTAGGGGATAATAGTTTGATTATTACCCAAAATCTGCAATCTAATTTTAACCATTTGTTTAACAAACTCTCGCCTATTGAACAGCAACTTGTTTTAGAATTAAGTAAGTTCGAGCAGCCTGTATCCAGAGAATATTTAAGACAGAGTTTAGATTTATCATCAATGGATTTAATTAATGGTTTACAGTCCTTACAACAAAGGTATTTAGTAAGGAAAATAAAAGAGGATAAAATCTTGTTTAAATTGTCTTCTGTTTTCCAAGAATATGTAAAGAATTGTTGTTTAAATTTACAACCCTAAATTTGAGATTTGCGCGCCTTGAGTATCGATCGCGATCGCCCTGACATCAGCCTTCACCCCAACCTCCATCCAAGCAGCAGCCATCGCTTTCTCAACTGCATCAGCATTAGTAACATCCGTTAAAGCCAAAAGCGTCGGCCCGGCACCGCTAATTACCATCCCACAAGCCCCTGCATTCATGGCTGCTTCTTGCACAGCTTCATATCCCTGAATCAGCGATCGGCGGTAAGGCTGGTGAATTTTGTCTTGGAGGGCGCAGCGCAGCCAATCTCGATCGCCCGTTGCTAAAGCCCGCACCAACAAACCCAGGTGTGCGGCATTGAAAATTGCATCAGCCCTGCTGTAATCTGCGGGCAAAACTTGGCGCGCCTCGGCTGTAGAAAGTTCAAAATCGGGAATCGCTACCACGGGTACAATATCAGGATGCCAGGGAATATCGCAAATTTGCCAGGAAACCCCCCCCTGCCCCCCCTTGCTAAGGGGGGGTGATTCTCTTAGCCCCGCTTCGCTAAGGGGGAATTCTTCTGTTAGCCCCCCCTCATGGAGAGAAAATCCTTCTCTTAGCCCCCCCTTACTAAGGGGGGGTTGGGGGGGTGTATTGCTAGCAGCGAGGCGACATCCTCCGAGTAAAGCGGGGACAACGTTGTCGGGATGTCCTTCAAGTTCGATCGCCAACTGCATCACATCAACCTGACTCAAAGGGTTGCCGGCTAAACAATTCGCCCCTACCAACCCGCCGACAATAGCAGTAGCGGAGCTCCCCAAACCCCTCGCCAGCGGCACTTGCATATCTATATGTATCGCAACTGGTGGGGGGGATTGACGGAGGTATTCGTATAACTTGACAAAGGCTTGGTAAGCGAGATTGCTGTCGTCTGTCTTAACTTTGGCTGCTTCCGCACCCGTAACGGTAATTTGCAATTTCTCGGTTGCTGGCGGTTCGAGGAGGGAGAATTGGAAGTGGTTGTAGAGGCTTAAAGCGGCGCCGATGCAGTCAAAACCTGGGCCGAGGTTGGCAGTTGTGGCGGGTACGGTGACGGTGACGGTGGAGGTTGCAGACATTTTTTGACGGGGTGAATTTGGAGTGTTCAACCGCAGATGGACGCTGATGAACGCTGATGAATTTTTGGTGTTTGTGCGATCGACTATTTTAACCGATTTCTAAAACATCTTCATAAATTGAGGCGATCGGGCATTGAAAGTCTGCGCTATCCAAGCGAACTTCTGCGCCAACACCGTAAGGATAAAGTTCCCAACGGCCCTCTGAGTTGCGGCGATAACATTCTACGCCGATGCTTTCTTGATTGATAACTACGTATTCTTGTAAAGTTTCGATGGTGCGGTAGTCGGCAAATTTATTGCCGCGATCGAATGCTGCTGTTGTCGGAGATAAAACTTCTACGATTAAGCGCGGGTAGCGTTTGAAGTATTGAAGGCTTCTATCTCTTTCATCGCAAGTAACCATGATGTCGGGATAGTAAAATACATCTGCCTCTTCAATTCTGGCTTTCATGTTTCCTGCATAGATGCGACAACCTCTACCTCTAACGTGAGTTGTGAGCAAGTTGACGAGGTTGATGCAAATTGTTTCATGGGCATCGCTTGCTCCCGCCATTGCGTAGATTTCTCCTTGTCTGTATTCGTGTTTGATCGGGCTAAATTTTTCCCCTTCTAAATAGTCTTCATGGGAGGCGTAGTTGTAACTTTTGCTTAAGGTCATAATTTGAAAATTTTAAAGCTGTGGTTATATTATACCCTGTTTCCCAAAACATTTATAATAGCAGCCTGTGCAGGTGTTTTATTGCATCTTGATAATCTTCTGTCTTGCCGTCTTTTTGATAAAAATCGGCGGCTTTTTGATAGTCAGCGATCGCGCCCGGTTTGTCTTTTAATAAATAGCGGACTTTCGCACGGTTGTAGTAAGCATCGGCATACTTCGGGTTAATTTCAATGGCGCGATCGAAGTCGGCTTTGGCTGCTGGATAGTCCTTGAGATAGCGGCCGTGAATGATGCCGCGTTTGTTATAAGCTTTGGCGTAGTTGGGGTTGATGGCAATAGCTGCGGTGTAATCTGCGATCGCCCCTGGGATATCTCCAGCCTCTGACTTGGCTAAACCGCTGTTAAATAAGTCTTCAGCCGAATTTTGAACGATGAGTATTGGTGAGGGTTGAATAGAAATGGCAGGGGATATGCCACCCAAAACGGTAACAAATCCGCAAAGTGCGATCGCTCTGTACAAATATTTCATAAGTCTAAGCAAAAACCTGAGCTACAGAGCAACTAAAACCAGGTAACAAAGGTGAAGTAAGTTGATCGTTTCTCAACAGCGTAGCAACTAATCTTAAACTTGCTTGTTCCCTGCGATAAACCTCTATTTGCTGCAACCGCCAATTAGCAATCCAGTATTCTTGTACTCCCCGCACTGAATAAAGTCGGAGTTTCAAATCTCTATCCCTTCTTTCATTATCTGTACCAGCAGATAATACTTCAACCACTAACTCAGGAGCGGCGGTTAAATGACCGGCTTCGTCTAGCAAGAGGGCCAAGCGTTCATTGCTCGCCCAAACTACATCAGGAATGACGTTATCGGCCTCTGTGAAAATCAGCCCTGGATTGATTGCAGCTCGTCCTAAACCAGCAGACATCGACCAAGTATCAAGCACAGAGAAAAATCTGCCACAAGTCTGTTGATGACCCCAATGCGGTGCTCTAGTCACAAATAACTCTCCATCAATAAGTTCATAACGATCGCCGTTATCGGGTAAGAGTTCTAAATCGGCGGTAGTCCAGCGTACTTTATCAGATATTGTCTGGCTCATACAAGCACTCTCGATAGGTGGTACAAACATTATAAACCGGTTCGTAGTAAGGACTTTAGTCCTCTCTAAGGCTTTTAGTAAATTAGGACTTGCATTCCTTACTACGAACAATGCTGCCGATCGCAATTAAGCGAAAATAATATTACTTCAATACAGTTTTAGAAGCAATGCGAGTTTTCTTGCGATCGGCTTCCGTCAATTCTGCACCAGACTGCAAACGAGTAGCAGAGGTTTGCAGCACAGTTGCGGCACTTTTATCGCCCATTTGCAGAGCAGTTTTAGCAGCCGTTTGTAGCATCGTGGCCGCACCAGCGCGATCGCCCTGTTGCAGTCTAGTTTCTGCGAGTTGAGTTTGGCGGTACTTAGCCAAAGCTAAAATGTGCTGCTGCACCATCGGGTTAAGTGCAGGCTGATAAACTTTTAGGACATTAGCCGAAACTGCAACAGGATCGGAAAGCAAACCTTCACCGACTGTCGGATCGTCATAGCGAATTTGTAATTGCCCGATCGCCTGCGTACCTTCCGGCAACTGTCCAATATAAATATTAGCCAAAACTACTCGCTCTACATCCTTCATTAAATCTCCCAAACGCACCATAAAGCGATCGCCATCCTGCTGCACCGGTAATTCGATCGTATCCGGGGCAACTTGCGCGATCGGTTTTAGTTCGGCTAACCGCACTTTTGGCATCAACGAAAATAGCAAATAAGCATTAGTCAAACCTACACCTTGGATGCGAGTAAACAACTTGCCAAACTCATCAACCGCATCTTCCGGCCGCTGAATATGAGCCAGAGCACCGCCGCCAGCATCAGCAATCTTTTCCAAAATATCCTGGTTCCAGTTATCCCCAAATCCCAGAGAATTTAAAGTCATGTTGTACTCAGCGGCCAGTTTCGCCAACTTCAAACAGCGGTTATTGTCGCCGTGTTCGTTTTCGCCGTCAGTCAGCAGAAACGCCTGAGATATTGCTTCTTTTTTGCCTTTCCCCAACTCTTCAATACCTAACTTAATCCCTTCATCAATTGCTGTGCCGCCAGCGGGGCGCAATTGCTCGATTTGCCGTTTAATGCTGGCGGGATCTCCCACAACTTGATTGGGGACGAGAACTTTGGCTTTGTGATCGAAAGCCACCGCACAAAAGCGATCCCCAGGTTTTAACCTGTCCAGCAACCGTCCGGCGGCTTGTTTGACGGTTTCCAAGGGACGCCCGCCCATCGAGCCGCTGTGGTCGAGAATCAGGCACAGGTTTAAAGGTACGCTGGAGTCGATCGCGCTTGCCGTCGCCGACACTGAAACGGCTAGCTGGCGCTGGGTTGATGGCGCAGCAGCATCAAGGTTGGGGTCGTTCAAGACCGGGAGCAAACTAACTTTCATGCGGGATACCTAAAGATTGCGTTACTATTTCTTTAAGAATAACTCCATGAGTTCAGGCAACATTTCGGTTGTCAACAACCCCATTCTTTTGAGGAAAGGCACACACTCTGCCCTCCTTTCTTCGTCCCACCAAGCTGAGTACAGATACTTGTGCTGAGCCCTTCGACTTAGCTCAAGCGAGCCGTAGCCGAAGTATGGTGGGTGTCCCCAGGCAAAAACAAACATGAACACACCCATTAAAGCCGTGCAATCGCAATACTACGGAGAGGGCAACTCTCGAACTCCCCCTCCCGATTTACCTTCCCTGTTGCTGAAGGAGCGGATCGTTTATCTGGGTATGCCTCTGGTGCCTGCGGTAACAGAACTGATTATCGCTGAACTGCTGTTCTTGCAGTACGAAGACCCGGATAAGCCGATCAAAATCTATATCAACTCGACCGGCACTTCTGGTTACAGTGGCGAACCCGTCGGCTTTGAAACCGAAGCCTTCGCTATCTGCGACACGATCAGGTACATTAAGCCGCCCGTGCAGACTATTTGTCTCGGTTCGGCAATGGGCATGGCTGCGATGCTGTTAGCGGCTGGTACAAAGGGCTTTCGGGCGAGTTTGCCCCACGCTTCGATTGTATTGCACCAACCCAAGGCTTACACGCGAGGTCAAGCCAGCGACATTCAAATTCGGGCGAAGGAAGTGCTGGCAAATAAGGCGACGATGCTCGATATTTTTGCAAGCTGTACTGGCCAACCGATCGACAAAATTACTAAAGATATGGATCGGTTGCTGTACCTGACGCCCTATGAAGCGAAAGAATACGGTTTGATCGATCGCGTTCTTGAAAGTTCGGAAGAATTGCCGAAAGCCCTTTCTGCGGCCGTCGTATAACTGGGAATGGGGAATGGGGAATGGGGAATGGGGAATGGGGAATGTGGCATGAGTAAAAATTAAGGGTTAATGGCTAGTAGTTTCTACCCTGAATTAGTTATTCAATAGTTTTTTTATGACTAACAATTCCCAATTACCGATTCCCAATTACCGATTCCCAATTCCCAATTCCCAATTACCAATTACCAACTAAACGGAGTTCCGAATTATGCCTATAGGTGTGCCAAAAGTTCCCTACAAAATGCCGGGTGGTTATGATACTCAGTGGATTAATATCTACGATCGCCTTTACCGGGAACGGATTATTTTCTTGGGCAAGGACATTGACGATGAAATTGCCAATCAAATCATCGCGGTGATGCTGTATCTCGATTCGGAAGATTCGGGCAAAGATATTATTTTGTACATCAATTCCCCCGGGGGGATGGTGTCGGCAGGCATGGCTATTTTTGATACCATGCAGCACATTAAATCTGACGTGGTGACGATTTGTGTGGGCTTGGCTGCTTCGATGGGTTCTTTCCTGCTGGCTGCGGGTACGAAGGGCAAACGGTTGGCTTTGCCTCACTCGCGGATCATGATTCACCAGCCTTCTGGGGGGACGCGGGGACAAGCAACGGATATTCAGATTGAGGCGAAGGAGATTCTGCGCTTGCGCCACCAACTCAACGGTATCTATGCTAAAAATACCGGAAAGCCGATCGAGAAAATCGAGAAAGACATGGATCGCGACTATTTCATGTCCGCCGAGGAAGCCAAGGAATACGGCTTGATCGACAAAGTGGTAGAAGATCGTCCTTGACAGTTGACAGTTGACAGTTGACAGTTGACAGTTGACAGTTGACCTGCAAGTCCGAGGATTTGAGTAATGAATAGTCTTGTTTTAATTTCTCCCGCTTAAGGGAGAGGCTTTAAACCAATTCTTTCTGGTAAGTGGTTTTGATAGTGTAGTAGTGCGGGCAACCCTCGCACTACCATAGTTCGCGGTAAATTTTGGCAGAATCTTTACATTTAAGGATTCTGCCATATTTAATGGTATTAGAAAACTTGATTCATGCTAAATGGATATTGCAGATTATTACCGACAGTTAGGGCTAAGATCTGGTGCGAGTTTATCGCAAGTTAAGGCCTCTTATCGAAAGTTAGCCAGACAGTATCACCCCGATGTGAATCCGGGAAACGAACAGGCTAAGAATAAGTTTATTACTATTACTGAGGCTTATAAGTTCCTGGTGAATATTGCACCCGCCGATGTTGCGGAATCGAAAGTTGCCAATTCAACTGTACCGCCGACTCCGACAGCGCCAGCGGAGGCGGTGAAAGCTCAACCGCAAGCAGTTAAGGTGACTCGGAAACAGCAACCCACTGAAGATAAGCAGGATCTGTCGGCGGCGGAAGACAAGTTAAAAAAAGATGCTTATTTTGAACTGCAACAGTTGCTGAAATATCAGAGGTTTCCGCGGGCGATCGCCCTAATTGAGGGTTTGGCCCAGCGGATGCCCGAAGATCGGGAGGTGCGGCAGTGGCAGGCGATCGCCTATCAGCGCTGGGGACGGCATTTGATCGGGGAAAAGCAGGTGGATAAGGCGAGAATTTATTTGAAAAAGGCTGTGAAAACTGACCCTCACAATCGAGCTTTGTGGGCGGAAGTTGAGCGAGATTTTCGCAGGTTAGAAGAGATTTATTGATTGGGAATTGGGAATTGGGAATTGGGAATTGGGAATTGGGAATTGGGAATTGGGAATTGGGAATTGGGAATTGGGAATTGGGAATTGGGCATTGAGAATTGGGAATTGGGAATTGGGAATTGGGAATTGGGAATTGGGAATTGGGCATTGGGCATTGGGCATTGGGAATTGGGCATTGGTTCTGTGCAGGTAATCGAAAGACTATACTGTGTTGTATCAACTTGTAGGGTGCGTCACTATGAAATGTTCGATGAAATTTGCAGATTGTAGATGGGGCGCACCTTACTATTTTTTACGCTCGGCAATTCCGATCTGGTATCATAGAATTATTGAGTTGAGAAACCAGAGATGATTGACACACCATCCACCGAACCAACACTGACAGATGTAATCGAAAAATTAGACAGCCTATCAACCCGTGTTGACCACCTATCAACTCGTGTTGACAACCTAGCGACTGATGTCGAGAAGTTCAACGATCGATTTTCCAACTACCAGCAAGCGACTCAATGGGTTGTGCAGCTTGCTTTTACTCTGATTGCTAGTGCCACGATCACGGTGATTGTTACTTCGGTTCTGCGTCGGTAATCAAAAGGTTAATATTTTTGAGTTTTTCTAAAATAACTTGGGTATTTTCAGGTCGGTTTTCGGGTAGCGGTTCCATCAATTGGTCGATCAAGCTTACGAACAACTCGTCAACGCCTACAGCTTGATTTCTCCAATTTATTTTACCTGTTGTTGGATTGACGGGAAAGTCGATCGGCTGTAAACCCGTTAATAAATGTACAAAAGTACGCCCCAGGGCGAAAAAGTCCGATCGCACTTCAGCTTTACCTGCAACTTGTTCCGGCGCGCAATATCCCGCAGAACCTACGGGCGTTGTATCAATCCCTGCTTCTGTTGCAGCCCCAAAGTCAATTAGTCTCAATTTCCCATCGGCTGCAACCATCAGGTTGGATGGCTTAATATCCCGATGCACTAAATGATATTTGTGAATTTCCTGCAAAATATCAAGCATTTGTTGCAGCCAATCGAAAGCTAATTCTTGAGAAACGTACTGGTTTTTAGTTAAGAATTCCGCCAAGTTTTCTCCGCTAATTTTTTCCATTACCAAACAAGACAATTTCTGGAAGTTATTGGGGAGTTTAATTTGGAAATAAGCGTCAGGTTCGACTTTGGGAACTCCACCACTTCCCGCCAGCCAAATCAAAACTCGCGCTTCTTGCTTGAACAAGCGAACTAAGTCGGGATTGTGGGTGTGTTTCAAGACTTTTAAAACTTTGACAGTTCCCCATTCGTTTTCCCCTGTTCCCCAATCTTTGACTTCAAAGATGTCTGTGGGGCGTGCGGGATTGGGCGATCGCACTGGCTTGATGATACGATAGCGATCGGCAATTAGTAAAGCCGTGCCACAAGCCTGACAATTTTGAGTAGCAGCAGTATTTTCCCGTTGTTCGCATTGAGGATTGATACAGTAACTCATCTGTCTTGATGCGTCCTGGACTGACGGATTTAACGGATTGATTCAATTATTAGCGCGAAACCCAGTAGTTCTGACCTTACTACTGGGTTTCTATTACCGGCCATTTTACACGCTACCACATTTAAGTCAAGGATTTAAGATTAATATCATCGCGCTCTACCGATTGAGCTACTCCCCAGTGTTTGGTTGGGGAGGCTGGAATTGAACCAGCAACCTCGATGACCTGATTGTTCCTGACATTCGTTTTGGCGATCGGCGGTGAATGCTGAGTTTAGAGTAATAACTTGCTATTGAATTTGTACGCAACGCTGCCTCTGCCAATTTGGGCTACCCCTCATTATTAGGTTGAAGGGACAGGAGTCGAACCTGTACTGTCACAGTTGTACGGTTTAAATTAAAGTTTGAGATTGAGCTTGTACTCTGTTTATATCTTAAACCATAACTATCAAAAAAGCAAGCTATTAGCGGAAAATAAATTGAAAAATTCGCTCTCCTACTCTCTGTTCTTCAACTTCAGAATTGTTAGCTTCTTCGCGGGAAAACATCACAGCTTTCTGCAATATTTCCACCCTTTGCAGCAACTCATTGATCCGCTGCGCTGGTAAAGCTCCAGAAAACTTGACAGTGCGCCAGTAGCCGATCGTAATATCTTCGTAATAAACATCGACTTGAGCCGGATGGTGTTCCGTAGCTTCAGCTTTAACGTGATTGCGGGGAGTTTTAAAAGTCTTGAGAGTTTGCACCGGTTCTGTTGCCCAACAGTCGGCTGAAGCATCAAAGTTCCAAGTCTCGGAAGCATCTAAAACAGGAAGTTTTTTGATGAATGCTTGCAAATCTGACAGTTGCTTTTCAATGAATAGTAAATAGCTGACTGGCACTTGGCTCAAAAGCACGTTTCCGTCTACAGTTACGTCGGCACGGGCTCTGCAATTTGTCCAGTCTTTGGTTGCGGTTACGTCGAAGAGTTTGGTCAAAACTTCTGTTGTTTTGCGGATAATCTCTTCGGCTTTGACTTCGACTTTTTTGGACTCGGGCGGCAGTTGTTCGCCTTCTTCGTCTTTGGGGCGGTACGTGCGGGAGATTCCCGAAAGCACGGCGGGCTTCTGGAGGGCTTTTTGGGCTTCTGCTAGTTCTTGGATCGATCGGCTTTTGATGCCTTTCTCGATCGCGATAATCTGATTTAATCGTGCCATAGTTCTAAATTATTGATGCTGAAGTCACGTCGAGTATGGTTGCAGGGCGATCGTCAAACTCTTTCTCGTGTGGCTTTTAGGGCTTTGAGGACTGAAGTCCTGGCTGCAAACCTTACGATTTTTAAGCTGACATCACAGACATTTGTAGTATGACATACTTCAAATAGAATGACAACCTTTCCTTTGGAGGGGCCATGCCAAGAGTCCCCGCCCTGACTAGCCCAACAATTTATGACTCAAAAACTTGGCAAAATCCCTAGCATCGCTGCGGATCAAGTGAATGCCGTCATTAGTGCGCCATTCTCGCGGGGGCGGGGGGGGCAACCACTCAAAGCGATCGGACGGAAACAGCTTTTTAGTCAATTCTCGGACTTGTTTTCTCCTGATTGCAGCGTCAACTCGCGACTCTTGAGGAATGTCAAATAAAATTATTTTTGCCCCGCTATTTTTATTGATTTCAGCGATTTGAGCTCTAATTACAGCAGCTTCTTTTTTGATATCTTCTGCATCTTTTTTAGACAAAGGTTGGCTTTGAATGTCAACTGTTGTTTGGATAGCTTTTTGCGATAATTCCGGAGTAAGATTGCGAGCCTCTCCGCTATCTAGTGCCTCTTTTGTTGCTTTTTGATTTTGTTTAGAGCGTTTTTTTAACGAATGTATAAAAATACTAACTGGACGATATTCTTCTCTCAGTATTGGCAAATACTGGCGCATCCAATAAAAAACAGGATTGTACAAAGATTCAACTAAATCCCTATCTATTGTGCGACTAATAGTATCGTTAATTTCTACCAAAATAATCGGAGGGTTGCTATTACTTTTTTTAACTATTTCTAAACCCGTCTGGCTCGATCCTCCCCCCAAAGCTATGCTCTTTACGCCCTTTCCAATGTCTGTAACATGAAGGTTGGCAGATAGAGAACTACCCACCATGACAATTTTCAGATCGGAATCATCATATACATACCTTTGAGCTTTGACAATATTATTTTGAATCAGGCTAACTCCGTCAGAAGCTGGCAACACTCCGCCACTGACGAGAACTTGATAAAAACTTATTACAAACAGGAAAATTAGTACCGGGCGCAGAATAGATCGCAACTTGTATTTTATAAACATTGAACACCTTCTAGAATTGGAAATAAATAAATTGTTTCGAGCTGCCACTGTTGAGGAATATCATTGCTAGCATAATTCCTAAAGCTACATCTTGATAAATACTCCAGAATTTTTGATTTTTTTTAAGTGAATCATGTTTCATCAGATTTTGCCAAGTGGGAAAATGAGGAATGTGATAAATTACTACTGGTAGGGAAAAAGTTAGCGTCGGAATAATGTGAGTCCAACCAGGCTTGACTTTATAGTTGCGAACTAAAGTAACTACGAAGTCAACTGCTTCTTCAAATCGTGGGAGTTTGAAAAGCAGCCATCCGAAGGAAACAAAAGAGAAAATTCCTACAACGCTAACGCTGTCAAATAATAATTGCTGCCAGATTGGTTTGGTTTCTGCTGAATTGGGTTCTGGGGATTTATTTTTGGATTTGTCGAACCCAAAAAAGCGTTCTACTGCTAAACCAAATCCGTGATAAATGCCCCAAACTGCATAACTCCAAGCAGCACCGTGCCACAATCCGCCTAAAGTCATTACTGTCATTAAGTTAAGATAAGTTCTGATTTTTCCTTTACGGTTTCCTCCTAGGGGAAAGTATAGATAATCTCTGAGCCAAGTTGATAGGGAAATGTGCCACCTTCTCCAGAATTCGGAGAGGGAACGGGAGATGTAGGGAAAGTTGAAGTTGTCGGGAATTGCGTAGCCCAAAGCCGCTGCTAAACCGATCGCAATTAAGGAGTAACCGGCAAAATCGGCAAAGATTTGGATTGAGTAGCCGAACAGCAGCGTCAGGTTGGTAATAGTTCCAAATCCTTGGTAGTAGGGAAAGCTGATCCAGAAGGTATAGTCTTTTAAGTTGTCGGCGACGACCATTTTTAGGAAGTAGCCGACTGTGAGCGATCTAAAAATGAAATTGAAAGAAATGTCTTTTAAATATTTAGGCTCAATCTGGGGATAGAATGTCTTGGATTTTAAAATAGGGCCTGAGAGTAAATTGGGAAAAAAGCTAATAAAAAATGAAGTATTGAGCAGGTGTTGGCTAAATTTGGGTGATACGTAAGCGTGGGATTCTGTTTCGCTTTCGCTTTTATCTTTTTGACTCAGTACATCTACCACTAAACTTATGCCTTCAAAGGTGTAGAAAGAAATACCGATTGGCAGAGGTAATTTTAAGAATAAATAAGCAATACTGCCTTCGGTTCGAGCAATATTAAAAACATCTGCAACAAAGTTAGTGAGCAAACCGGCGTATTTAAACAAGCTCAAAATTAATACATTCAGAACTACTCCTAATAAGGCCCAAAAAAAACGCTGTTTCTTGTCTGAAATTCTGGCAATTTGAAAGCTGGCTGTAGCGTTGATCGCAATTGAGAGGAGCAGGATTGACAGCAGTGCGGGAGCGTTCCAACTGTAAAATATGAAGCTGGCAATTATGAGGATGGGAACTTGCAGTTTTTGTAAGGGAGGGAAATAATATATGGTGAAAACAATTGCAAAAAATACTAGAAATTCAATACTGTTAAATAACATATTCTTTTGATTTCGGTCTTTGATAAGTCTAACGGACAGCGGGTTGATTACTTTGGTTTTTCATCGGTTTTTCAACCGATATCCCTCGCGTTGTCTGGTGGGATTTTTGTGAAAAAACCCAGTTTCTGCGTCTCAGAGTTTTTTACCTAAGTTGTGACACCATTTTCCTAAAATAATGCAACTGTTGGCAAGCTTTAAACCCATACATAGTAAGTCATTTCCAACTTTTTGATTTTCTATGCAAAAAGCGAAAATCGAAAATCGAAAAAGTTATCACTCACTATATCAAGGAGTGGCACTAATGCCAAGAGCGGACTCGTGGTGAGAGGTCGATCGCGCTTCCTGCAAAAGTGTAGCAAAGTTTACCTATTTTTCACGCTGCGACTACCTCCTGAGATAGATGTGCAAATACCTCCAGGGGCAAATTGCAATATTGGGAAACATTTCTTAACATATAGATAACAAAGGGAATCCGAGGAGACCAAAAATCCTTAAGCCCTTGGGGTGCTCGGTTAACCAGATTCTTCGCAAACAAGGGCTAAATCAATGAACAAGCAGCAAAACTCCGAAGTTTCAGCATTTTTGCCAATGCTCCAAAAAGGCATTTGGCTGTTTGGGATTCTGTCTTGGATATTCGGGCTGACAGATAGAAGCATTGCACTATTGTCTGACGGATACCTGTCCGCGATCGATATTGTCCAGCTATTTACAGCTTCCTTCTTTTTCGTTAGTTGGATTTTTTTAAGCCCGTTTCTGAGTTCTAACTCCCAGAGTCAGCGGAAGGTAGAAGGCATTCGGCAGAAAGTAGAAGCATCTCGCTAGTTTTTAAGGAATGAGAATTAAATAACTTACAATCTTTATTGTTCTTGTGGGATGGGCGTCCCGCCCGTCCAGAAAGGACGGGCGGGACGCCCATCCCACTTTCAAGAGTGTAAATTATTTAATTTGCGATCCTAAGTTGTTATGTTAGATTCGGTCGGGCTGTTGGTTTCTTCTGTGGCGAAGCGGGCGGGCCAAATGCGATCGCAAAAAAACAAAGTCCCCGCCGTCATACACAGTGGAATCGCCAACAGATTCAACAGGGGAATGCTCACCAAACCCAAACAAACCAAACCAAAACTCCCGCTAGCCGGCAAACTCGCCCGAATTATCTCAAATTTATCCTGAAAAGGTAGCTTCCGCCGCTCCAAAGGTGCATTTAAAAAGTCCAAACAGACAATAGTCGCGCCCAAAGCTACGCCTCCTAAACTGCTAAGAATAGAGCCGGGGCCGGGGAGAAAATTCAGCAGCAGGAGCGGTATCCCGATGCTGAACAAAAGTTGTAGTTTTCGGATTTCAAAGCCGATCGCCATTTGTAGATCCCGAAAAATACTCGCCAAGTTCATTGGTGCTTCTGCGGGCAATTGACCGTTCCGCAGAAGTTCCAATTGTTCGGATAATTTGCCGTACCAGGGCGAACCTAAAATCACGCCAAACTGGACTAATAAAAACCCGATTATTAACAAAAGTCCTGAAACCAAAAGTACGCGCAGCAGCCAGCCGAAACCGATTGTTAAGACGCCAAGAAAGCTCAGCCAAGCTGGCAAACTCGCAATTAAATCATTAAATTTGACTGACAAATCGGCAACTAAAACGTCTATGCCTGCCAAACTAGGAAATAGCAAGCTTAAATAAAGACCGATACCAATTAAAAAATTTAGGACGACGGGAATTAATACATAAGTCCACAGCTTGGGAGTTTGCAAAATCAGCGTGAAAGCTCGAAAAGGATAGGTGAAACCTACCAAAAGTCCAAGGGGAGCGGTAATGGCTGCGGGGGCGGGATTTGAATTGAGCTGTTTTGACATATGGTTAAACAGTTGACAGTTGACAGTTGACAGTTGACAGCGAATTGATAAGAACGGAGATTTAAACTCCGTTTTTATCACAATCTGCCTTCATGAGTAAGGGCTTCAAACCCGGCTATTCGGTGAAGGAAGAAGGAAGAAGGAAGAAAGCCCTTCGACTACGCTCAGGGTACAAATTCTATTATTATTACGTATGAGGATTTATTGCAGGTAGCCCCAAAAGTGAAGCTTTTTATTTACCATACCCCGGAACTTACGCCAGCAGACAAGATGCCGGCTTGCGCGATCGCAGTTGATGTACTGCGGGCGACTACGACGATGGCGACGGCCTTGAATAATGGGGCGGAAGCTGTGCAAGTTTTCAGCGACTTAGATAAGCTGATGGCCGAGAGCGAAAAATGGCCTGGAGACAAGCGGATTCGCGCCGGAGAGCGCGGTGGCGCGAAAGTTGACGGTTTTGACATGGGGAATTCGCCGCTGGACTGCCCGCCAGAAAAGGTGACTGGAAAGCGAATTTTTATCAGCACAACTAACGGTACTCGGGCTCTGCAACGAGTGCAAGATGCTGCTACGGTGTTGACGGCGGCTTTGAACAACCGCAAATCTGTGGTGCAGTTTCTGTTAAGCAAAAAGCCGGAAAGTATTTGGATTGTGGGTTCTGGTTGGGAAGGGAGTTATTCGTTGGAGGATACGGTGTGTGCTGGTGCGATCGCCCAAAGTCTTTTAGCAGAAAGCGGTATTCCTGCGATCGATTTTGCTGGTAACGATGAAGTGTTTGGGGCGATCGCTCTTTATCTGCACTGGCAAGATCGGCTGCATGAATTGTTGGAAAAAGCCAGTCACGGCCAGCGCCTCCTGGGTTTGGGTGTGATTGAAGATTTAAAATATTGCGCGCAATTAGATACTTTAGATGTGCTTCCTATGCAGCGAGAACCGGGTGTGTTGGTGAAGTCGGATTTTAAAATTTCTTAGGCTGATTTCTGGGTTTTATCTTCGGAAGAAACGGCGAATTGAAATTGTCTGCGAGTGCAGTATTGGTAGGTACGCTGGGAGCATCTCAGTTTTGCATTTACAACAGTGCGAGCTTAAGAGCTCGCGTATTGTACAATACGCGAGCTCTTAAGCTCGCACTACAATAAAAAAAATGCTTTTTACAAAACTGAGATGCTCCCGATGCTCCCGGAGCATCTCAGTTTTGCATTTGTAGTGCGAGCTTAAGAGCTCGCGGGTATTATACTCGCGAGCTCTTAAGCTCGCACTCAAAGAAAAAATGCTTTTTACCAAAATGAGATGCTCCCTGCGAGTCCGCATCCAATCGGAGGACTGAAGTCCTCACTACGAACGACGGAAGTTAGTAATTAGCGAACAATATTTTTTCAATAAAGTGCAATTAAAGATATTGAGTAGGGAGACAATATTGTTGTATTCCTAGTGTATTCCAGACAATTAAGAATTGTTGGATTCGCCGAACCGTTGAATTAAACACTCGGCAATTCTGGCTGATGCACCGCCTTCTCCCATGCGGCGCCAGCCATTTTCAGCGATTAGCTGCAACCTGTCGGGATCGCGAAGCAAAGACTGGATGGTGCCGGCAACTTCGGCGGGATGTTTGACTAAAATTAATGAGGGGCCTAAGAGGCGACTTTGAGCTTCGGCAAAAGCGGGAGTAAATTGCGGGCCGCTTCCGGGAATGGCGATCGCCGGTTTTCCTAAACCGACAAATTGTTCTGTAGCGGTTCCGGCCATTGCGATCGCTAAATCGGCTTGGTACAAACAATCGTTAAAACTTTGCTGAGTTAAAATCATCGTGGCTTTTCTTTGCACAAAAGTCAAGGGCAATAGCAAATTAGGAGATTCTTTCCTAATTTCTTGAGCGCTAGAAACAGGAGGTCGCAAAATACTGCCTTCTCGCCGCTGGGTTTTAGTTTCGCCGTCTTGACGCCAGCCGAAAAATTCTAAACTAGGTCGCAAAGCTTCTAAGTTTAACTCGGGAGAAATAGCTCCGAAAAATAACAATTTGCGATCGCCAAACAGAGACAAAATTCCGGCTACAGCCTCTACTATTAGCAGCCAATTAGCATAGGCTTCCGGCGCTCGGGAACCGGGCAGTAAGGTGATGACGAGCGATCGCTCCATTTCCCGAAACTCTGCATCAGGGCCGTAAAAACGGGCGGGGTTTTCCGGTTCGAGTCCGTCCATCATGGGATTGCCGAGATTGTAGGCGGGAATTCCCAGCTTTTCTAAAGTCTCGGCGGTGAGGGCGTCCCGGACAAAAACGGCTTTACAGAGCTTTCTAGTCATCAACCAGCGCTCCCAAGGGAAATAAACCGATCGCGACCAAATCTTCCAAGCCCACGGGCGGGATTTGCCAGCCAGAGGCCCCTGCTCGTCCCGCACGTGATACTCCGACTTAGCCGTGCCGACAAAGGCATAGGGCGCGGCGCCCAGCCAAGCAAACAGCAGCGGTACAATATCTCCGCAAGCTAAGATTGCTGGCTTGTGATTTCCAGACTGTTGTGGCGATCGCACCCAAGCGCGGATAGCTTTAAACTGAGCTAGGGTCAACTGAAGCAACCCGCCTTTGACATCGCGCAAAAATTCCCTTCCGTCCATGTAGATAAAGCCACCCGAAGGCATCCGCTGCACCGGGCCGATGATGCAGGCGTTTTCTAGTTGAGCGAAAGCTTGCCCTTCGCCCACTAGCGGAAACACGGCTATTTCTGGGGGATGCGGGTGCTGTTGCAGTTCTCGCAAGATGCGAAGGGCGATCGCATCTTCTCCGTGGCCGTTACTGAGGCAAAGTATTTTCAATCCCAAATCTCTCAAAAAACTGTCTCTCATATTATCATCGGGCAAACAGGGCATCGGCCAAACAGGGCATTGGGCATACGTCACTTTTTTGAGAACTACTATATAGCAGAAAAAATGAAGTAAGTAGACCCGCGCGAGTCGGGCACTTTTTGGTAAAATAGCGGATGAAACTCCTATTTTAGAGGTAAAATCGGATGCTACAAACCCTGCCAAAATCTTTGACACTCGAAGAGTTTCTGAAGTTGTCAGAAACCAAACCAGCCAGCGAGTACATTGACGGTAAAATCATTCAAAAACCCATGCCTCAAGGAGAACATAGTGTAATTCAAGGCGAGTTGACAAGTGCTGCTAATGCTGCTCTCAAACCTCAAAAGGTGGCGCGAGCATTTCCCGAACTGCGGTGTGTTTTTGGCGGTCGCGCGATCGTTCCCGACGTGACTGTATTCACTTGGGAGCGCATTCCCCGTAACGAAAATGGCGGTGTGGCAAATGTGTTTGCGATCGCCCCGGATTGGACAATTGAAATCCTCTCCCCTGACCAAAGCCAAACTAAAGTTACTAAAAATATTTTACATTCTCTCAAACACGGAACTCAAATGGGTTGGTTAATCGATCCAGAAGAGCGATCGGTTTTTGTATATCGGCCGGCTCAATCAACCGAGGTGTTTGACGAACCGGAACAGTTATTGCCCGTGCCATCTTTTGCCAGGGAATTGCAACTGACAGTAGGAGATTTATTTGGTTGGCTGTTACAGTGAAACAACAGAATATTATATAGCCTTTCTCACTAACATGAGTTACGCATTGGGCGAAGCGAAGCGGAGGGATTGGGCCCAGCGTAGCGGAGGGATTGGATCTGACAACCAATAACTAATAACCAATAACTAATAACCAATAACTAATAACTACTAACCATCGATATACTGCTGTAAAATATTCCGAATTTGTTTGAGCTGAAATCCCTTAGCAAGTTGGCGGAGCTTCGTGGCAAACGGCACTAATTTTGGTTCCAAACTTTCCAGCTTAGCACTCTCCTCAAAAATTTCTTCAATGTCGCCCATAGCCGCAAGTTTCACAATTTTTGCTACCGACTCAGAAGCCGCAGGTAACAGAGCAGCATAAGCAGGAAAATCAGATGCTGGTGACAAACTGGGAGTTTTACAATTTTGGTTTTCCGGAGATTCCTCGTAAATCCATTCTAGTCCCAAATGCACGCGCAACTGTTCCAAAAAGTGATTTGCTTCGATCGGCTTGGGAAGAAAATCATCGCACCCTGCAAGGATGCTCTCTTGCTGCGCCGACTCGAAAACGCTAGCTGACAAAGCGATTAACACGACATCTTTTAATTCCGGCAACTGCCGCAGTCTCCTTGTAGTTTCTAAGCCATCCATTACAGGCATTTGCAAGTCCATTAAAATCACATCAGGTTGAAATTTGACTGCTTTGTAGAGGCATTCTTGACCATTTTGTGCCTCTGCAACTTCAAATCCCAAACGCCCCAGCATCCTGCACAACAAATCGCGATTTAGTTGATTGTCGTCCACGATTAGCACTTTCCGCTTATTGCCCACAAAACCGACCAGCCAGCGTTTTTCCCGCAAAGGAGACACCTCTAAGTAGCGTTTGGCTGCGGGCAATTCTAAATCTAGCCAGAAAGTGCTGCCTTTTCCGAAAGTGCTGTTGACGCGAATTTTGCTGCCCATCAGTTTAGCTAATTTCTGGCTGATCGAGAGTCCGAGACCCGTACCTTCAACAAAGGTATTGCCTCCTACTTGGTGGAACGGCAAAAATATTTCTTCTAACTTGCTTTTGTCTATTCCTGTCCCGGTATCCTCGACTTGAAATCGGATTTTTAAAGCGTGTTTAGCTGCGATCGCATTGTGGGAAAAGCGCAGATAAGTTTCTTTGAGTTCAGAACTCAAAAGCGAGAATTCGTATGTTTCTCCTTGGCTGCGACTCCAGGCCTCTGTGCCGACATAGCCGACTTTGAAAGTTACTCCGCCGCTGTTAGTAAATTTAACGGCATTGCTGAGTAAATTTATCAGAACTTGGCGCAATCTTTTTTGATCGACTTGGACGCAGGTGGGCAGGGGCGATACTTGTTCGTAATTGAAACAAATTCCTTTTTGATCTGCCCGCATCTGAAACAGATCCGCAATGTTTTTCGTAAAATTTAGAAAATTTAACTCTTCCGGGTAGAGTTCCATTTTTCTAGCTTCGATTTTAGAAAGGTCTAAAACATCGTTGATTAACATCAGCAGGTGTTGACCGCACTGTTGAATATTGCTGAGACTTTCTTGTTGATCGCAGCTTAAGTCTCTGTCGGTTTTGAGGATTTGAGCGTAACCTAAAACCCCGTTTAAAGGCGTGCGGAGTTCGTGGCTCATGTTGGCGAGAAATTCGCTTTTGGCGCGGTTGGCGGTTTCGGCGGCTTCTTTAGCTAATTTTAGGGCTGCTTCTGCTTGTTTGCGATCGGCTATTTCGGTTTGTGCTTGTTCAAATAGTGTCGATTGCTGGATCGCGATCGCCAATTGCACGCACAATTGCCGCAGGGATTCTATTTCTGAGGAATCCCAGACACGGGGGCCGCTGCAATCGTGGGCGATCAGCAGTCCCCAAAGTTGATTTTCTGCGGTGGGTTGGGCAGGGTAAATGCTTTCTCGTGCTTGTAAAATTGGCACTATTAAGTTAGCTCTAACTTCAAAATTTTCAAGAATTTTAATGTAGCATTCGCTCAGATTTTCACCATAAATATCTTCGATAGCTCGAATACAGCCTTGCTGGTAAATAGCAACAAATTTATCTTTAAAACAGGGGTCAAGATTGTTAAAACCTCGGAGAGAAATTCGATTATTTGCCACGGATTCGACAACTACAGTGCCGCTCCAGTCGGGATTAAAGCGGTAAATAACTGTGCGGTCTGTTTGCAATAATTGCCGCACTTGATCGACAGCAGCGGTGAGAACTTCTTCTAAATTGAGGGAAGAGCGAATGCGATCGAGCATGGCAACTACCAGGCGTTCTCGCCTTAATTGCTTTAGCAGCGCCATCTCAGCTTGTTTCCGGTCTGTGATGTCGGTAATTACTCCCACAAACCCGATTAAATTATCAGTTTCATCTTTAATACAGTCAGCGCGAAATAAGGTTGTTACCAGTTCCTTGCTTTTAGTTTTGATTTTGAGTTCGCCTTGCCAAGATTTGCCTTTACGAATCGTTTTAAACATTTCTTGCAGCACTGAATTTTGCGGATAAATTGCCGTTGCTCCACCCGCTGCGTTCAGTTCTTCTGCTGTGTAGCCGTACCGCTGAATAAAGGCTTGATTGTGGTAGATCGATCGCCCTGTCAAGTCAGCAATGCCGATCGCATCACTGGTGCTTTCTACGGCTTGAGTCACCCGCAGTAGGTCTAATTCGGCTTGTTTGCGATCGCTAATATCAGTAATGCTGCCGATATAGCCTTTAACTTCGTGCTTGTCTCCGATTTCGGCGATCGCCTGACCGATCGCCCAAATTACCCGACCGTCTGGACGCAGAAAGCGGTATTCTGATTTAAAAGGAATTTTGTGAATAATTGCTCCATACCATTCATTCTTCACCCGATCCGCATCATCGGGATGTAGGGCATTCATCCAGCCAGTTTCGGCTGCTAATTCTGCATTTAATCCCGTGATTTCGCTCCACCGCTGATTCACATAAAGACAATTACCAAACGCATCACTGTGAAATATGCAAACCGGCGATGCTTCTGCCAAAGTTTGATAGCGGCGCTGGCTAGATTGCAGTTCTGATTCTGCTTGTTTTCTTTTGGTGATATCGCGGAAGATCGAAATTATCTCGCCCCCTGCAAGCATTGTCAGCGACAATTCTTGAGGGAACTTAGTACCGTCGCGCCGCTGACCGATCGCTTCTATATTGCAGTACCCTTTTTCCTGGAGCACCGGGATTATTTCACGTTCAAGATATTGAATTTCAGCACGGCTGTAGAGCATTTTCCATTTCTTCCCATACAGTTCGCTAGCGCTAGCCAAGCCGTACATTTTAAGATAAGCGTCGTTTGAATAAATACATTCTTTACGCTCGTTAAAAATAGCAATGCCGTCATGAGCAGCGCCCATAGCGACTGCTTGTCGCTGAAGTTCCGACTCAGCTTTTTTGCGAGAAGTAATATCGCGAGCCACTGCATAAATCAAACCTTCTTCGCTAAAAGGCGATGCCGTCCACAGCAACCATTTGTAAGAACCGTCTTGGCAAATATAGCGGTTTTCAAAGTAAATACTGGGCGTGCCACTTATTAGCTTTTCCGCTTCGATTAGAGTGGCTACTCGATCGTCTGGATGAATAAATTCGATTAATGGTTTGGCGAGCAGTTCGGCGCTGCTGTAGCCCAGAGCATTTGACCAAGCAGGGTTTAATCGTTTAAAATAGCCGTCGAAACCAGCAATACAAAGCAAGTCTAAGGATATAGTAAAAAAGCGATCGCGCTCTGTCTGTGCCTGCTTTAACTCAGTGATATCCATCACTAAACCGTCCCAGAGAATATCGCCTTTGCTCCCAGATTTGCTCTGATTGGTGAGCCTTTCCGGTCTGGATGCTCCTTGCAGCCACTTAACTTTTCCGGATGGCATAATCTGCCGCCACTGCTGCCGCCAAGGTTCCAGCATAGCGGCTGAAATTGCGATCGATGCTTCTAAATCTAAGCGATCGTCTGCATGAATTCGGCTGAAAATCAATTCTGCATTTTGCTCTATTGCTTCTGGCTCTAATTCGTAAAGTTCCCGACTGCCTGAAGAAACGTAAGGAAAATATTTTTCTCCGCTAGCTGAGAGTCGGAATTGATAAATTACTCCGGGCAGGTTGGCTACGAGTTTTTGAAATCGAGCTTCGCTTTGTTCCAGAGCTATTTGCTGCCGTCTGTATTCGGTAAAATTTCTGATTGTGCCAACTATTACTTTACTGTTATCAGCTCTTTTAAAAACGCTTTTTTTGGTAGAAATTATCCATTCTTTTCCCGCAGTGTCGGTGAATTTATCTTCTGTTTCCAAACAGATATCTTTTGCCAATAATTCTTCATCTTTTCTGCAAAAAACATCCGCTTCTGATTTTGGAAGAAAGTCATATTCTGATTTGCCGATCAGTTCTTGTCGAGATTTCCCTATCAACTGACAAAAAGCATCATTTAATATCATCCACCGGTTCTGGTCATCTTTGACAAAAATTGGATCTGGGGTCGCATTTAGAGTGTGGTTTAAAAATTCTTCAGATGCTTTCAGTTGTGCTTCGTAGCGGTAGCGATCGCTCACGTCCAACACCACTTCAATTATCCGGTCAATAGATCCATCTAGGCCGCGGATGCAGCGCAGCGAAACTCGCGTGTAAACTATTTCGCCATCTTTTCTAAACCACCTTTTATCTGAGATGTAACCGTCGGTTTTACCTGCTAACATCTGAGAAAATTTTTCAAAATTGGCCTCAAAATCCTCTGGATGAGTAAGCTCCAGGCAATGCTTGTGCACGAGTTCGTCGCGATCGTATAAGAGCAAATCGCACAGAGCGTCGTTAACTTCAATCCAATTGCAATTTTCAGCAATTGCGGGGTCAATAATTGGAGCGACGATGGCAATTCCGATCAGGGAATTTTCCACCACCGAGCGATATTTTTCTTCGCTTTTTCGCAAAGCATCTTGACTGTTCTGGCGTTCTATGGCGTAACGGAGCGATCGCACTAACAGTTCGCCGTCGATTTTTCTTTTGACTAAATAATCCTGTACGCCCACCGAAATCAACCGCAGCGCCAGCTCTTCGTCGTTTTGGGCAGTCAAAACTACGATCGGCACATTTACCCCATACTCTTGTATCCGAGCCACCGTCTCGATGCCCTGACTGTCTGGTAGTGAAAGGTCTAATAAAATTATGTCAAAACTTTCTTGATTCAATCGCTGCTGCGCTTCGCTGAGGCACTCTACTTTCGTCAGCAATATATACTGCCGACCGCTAATTCCTGACAGCAAATCTTCAATAAGCTCAGCTTCCTGAGGGTGGTCTTCTACTAACAGAACCTTGAAGCACGTAGGAGGTACAGCTAAGTTAAAAACTGCTTTCATAATATTTATTAATTAAAAGTTGTCTCAAGCTAACTTGGATTTTATCTTTTATTTCCGGGGGAGTTATCGAATTGCACCTACACATACATCGGCGATCGGATTGCGGTGTGACTGAACGCTACAAAACTTGTGTTTAAGAGTTATAATTATATCACAAATTCACTCGGCTGTCAACGCGAAATATGTTTTATTCTAACTTGCAATTTAACTGCTACCTTCAAGCTTCGCCCTGAAAATATAGGATTTAATTCAGCTTCTCCTGCCATCTAGCTTCTGGATATAGCCTTTCTCAAAAATATGAGGTACTCATGGGCATAGGGCATAGGGCATCGGGAATAGGGCATAGGGCATCGGGCATGGGGCAAAGAGGGCATCGGGAATACTTCACTTTTTTGAGAACCGCTATATAGCCTTTCGAGCGAAAGATGAGGTACAAATTTGATTTGAGATTTGAGATTTGAGATTAGGAGATTCGAGGATTCGAGGATTCGGGGATTGCGGAATTGGGGAATTGTTAATGAATTGGTCAATACCTCATCTTTCCGATAACCGCTATAAGTGCGTGCCTGATGTCTCGATTAAGGGAGAGTAAAGTGAAAAGTTGAACCTTGACCAGGTTCCGACTCCACCCACATAGATCCACCGTGACGTTCCACAATCTTTTGACAAATTGCTAAACCAATACCTGTTCCAGAATATTCTCTTTGAGTGTGCAAGCGCTGGAAAATTTGAAAGATGCGTTCTTGATGCTGTGGAGCAATCCCAATCCCATTATCTGACACAGAAAACAACCAGTTCTCCTCCTGTTTGGAAGCGGTAATATGAACCGTAGGCGGTGCATCGTGGCGATATTTAATTGCATTGCTGAGTAAATTCTGAAAAAGCTGTACCAGTTGAGAAATATCTCCCATTATCTCTGGCAATTCACTGTAGGTAACAACTGCTTGATCGTTGCGGATAGCCCCTTGCAGGTTGGCAATTGCTTGCTGGACTACATGATTGCAATCTGCCAATTCAAAGGGTTTCTGACTGCGACCAACTCGCGAATATTCGAGCAAATCGTCAATTAAAGTTTGCATTCTCGTGCAGCCCTGAACGATATTGGTGATAAACTTAATAGCTTGGCTGTCGAGTTGGTCTTTGTAGCGTTTTTCTAAAAGTTGAGCGTAGCTGGCAATAGTTGCTAAAGGCGCTTGCAAGTCGTGAGAAGCTACATAAGCAAATTGTTCTAGTTCGGCATTCGACCGCGCCAATTCTTGGTTAGATTTTAAGAGGGCAGATTCAGCGCGCTTGCGGTTCGATATCTCTTGTTGGAGGAGCAAATTTTGCTCTTGCAAGGCTTTTTCAACGGCGAGGCGGTTGCTGATTTCTTCTTGCAAAATCTGGTTTTTTTCGTAAAGAGTTTTTTCAACGGCTAAACGGCTGGTGATTTCTTCTAGAAGCAGCACATTTTGTTCTTTTAGCTGTTTTTGTAAGTTCCGCAGGGTAAGGTGACTTTCGATGCGGGCGAGCACTTCTTCAAACTGAAATGGCTTGCTGATGTAGTCAACTGCTCCTACTGCAAATGCGTTTACTTTGTCGAAAACTTCATCTTTAGCGCTGATAAAAATTACCGGAATTTCGCGAGTTTTAGGTTCAGATTTTAGATGCTGACACACTTCGTAGCCGTTCATTTCCGGCATCATTATGTCGAGTAAAATCAAATCGGGCGGATTAGAATTGCAGGCTCTCAGAGCCATTTGCCCATTAATCACGCAGCGGGGCGCGTACCCCCGATGAGTCAACATTGTAGACAACAGGCGCAGATTTTCTGGCGTATCGTCTACTACTAAAATGTTTCCTAATGGCGTCTCTGGTTGCTGATTGTTCATTGAGTGTTTTCCCAATATAAAGGAAGAAGGAAGTTCGGCAATGGATTATGTAACACAAGATGTAACGGATGGAATAAGGCTTAGTTATAGCTTTTCTGAGAAAGATGAGGTACGACTGGGCATAGGGCATAGGGCATAGGGCATAGGGCATAGGGCATAGGGCATAGGGCATAGGGCATAGCGCATAGCGCATACCTCACTTTTTTGAGAACCGCTATATGTAGAAGAGAAGTCAGAAGCAATAAAGCAAGGATTTCGGTAATTAATAAAATCCTAACCCTCGGGTGCGGTTCGTATATTTTATTTCGTAATTAAAAACAGACTGGGTTCTAGTAGGAATATTGGGGAAATAGAACTAGGAATCATCTCAGACATAGAATTTTCTATCATTTGTTTGTGCGGATTTTTTGGAATTGTTCGTTTACCAGAAAGAATTGGTTTAAATCCTCTCCCTTTTGGAAGAAATTAAAATTAGACGATTCATTACTCCAATCCTCTTCCTTCTAGGTAGAGGTCGCCCTCAAGCTGTCAACTGTCAACTGTCAACTGTCAACTGTCAACTGTCAACTGAATGAACAATCTTTAAATCTCCAGCAATAGAGTCAGAGCGTTATTGTACCAAGTCAATCCTTTATCTAAAACCTTAAAGCCAGCTACTTTACACATAGATTCTAAAGCATAAGCTGTAGGCAGCCACCACCAAGGGCCAAAGTCGTTGATGTCAAAAACGGCTTTATCAATTACTCCGAGAATTGGTGTGCCGTAGGTGTACTGCTGCCAGTAAGCTGTTAAGATAGCTCGTTCTGCTTCGCCCAAAGCGGGAATGAAGATTACCCCAGAAGCTGGAATTTCGTAGCGTCCCCGCTCGTTTTCTATAAGTTCTTGGGTAATTGCTGAAGTTAAGATTAAATACTGCCCTGTTATTTGACGCAAGCTCATTAAAATTTGCAAAGGGTGGGGGTGATGGTACAAAACTCCTGCACAGTGGACGACATCGTAAGGCTCACCAATTTCTGCAAGCTGAATCTGAGTTATATCTTGACTGATACAATTATAATTAGCAATATTTAAACTTGCCATGCGATCGCGAAAATCATCCCAAATGTGTGCGGATGCCGGCGTGACATCAATCATTGTCAGAGAAACTGCACCGTATTTGCTTGCTACGGATACTTTTTCGTTGACTGTGCCCCACAATCCCCCGACTTCTGCAAAAGTCTGATTTTTGACGACTCGGGCAATGTAGCGATCGCGAATATCGTCATTCTCCAACTCTGATAATATACTGCGATCGCCCGTAGAGTCATTTTTTTGCAAAATTTCCGCCAATTTCCCGGATATTGCGGCATCTTGCGGCCGAATTTCTAACGCCATCAAGTACAAGACTGTAGCTGCGTCGGGGCGATCGCTCTCGGCAAACTTTTGGGCTGTTTCGCAGTAAAATTCAGGAGCGTGCAGCGGCTGCAATTCGTGGTGATAGTAACTCGTTGCCGGATCTAAACCTGACGGCACTCTTTTGATGAGAGCATCGCCTAACTTGGCGTAAATGTTGGGGAGATCCGGTTCGATTTGCAGCGCACAAAGGTAAGCAGAAACAGCTTCGTTCCAGTTGTGGATCTCAGTCAAAGCATCGCCTAAATTATAATAAGACCAAGAAAAATTGGGGTTGAGTTCAATAGCGCGCTGATAAGCAGTAGCTGCTGCTTTCCACTGATCGGTTTTTAACAGCGGTTCTCCTAAATTGTGGTAAGCCCAAGAAAAGTCTCGATTGAGTTCGATCGCCCGCTGGTATGCCAAGATTGCTGCCAACCAATCCTGGAGTTTAACTAAAGTTAATGCTAAATTATAATGAGACCAAAAAAAATCTGAATTAAGAGCGATCGCCCGCTGGTAAGCTGTCGCAGCTTCCGACCATTTTTCTAATTGAAAAAGCGCATCTCCCAACTTGTGACAAGAACCAGAAAAATTCGGATCTAAGTCAACAGCTTGCTGGTATGCTGCTGCGGACTCCGACCATTTTTCTAATTTGCCGTAAGCTTCACCGAGGCTGTAGTAAGACCAAGAAAAATTTGGGTCAATTGCCACAGCCGTGCGGTAGACAATAATAGCTTCTTGCCATTGTTCTAATTCGAGCAGAACGCTGCCTAAATTGTAGTAAGACCAAAAAGAATTCAGATTCAGCTCAATACTTTCGCGGTAGGCAGCTTCGGCTTGGCGCCAGAGTTTATTGGCTTGCAAAACATTGCCTAATTTGTAATGAAACTCCGAAATATCCGGTTGCAGCTTGATAGCTTTGCGGTAGTTAACAATAGCTTCGTCCCACTGTTTTAGGGCGCTAGCAGCTTCGGCTAATTTGGTGTAAGCTTCACAACAACTAGGGTTTAAATAAATAGCGCGGTGGTAACAAACTAGAGCTTTTTGTGGCTTGTTTTGCGCCAACAAAGTATTGCCCAAATCTAGATATTCTTCCGGTATGTCGATCGGTTCCACGCTGAGTGATTGATACCAACAGTCGGCTGCTGGCTCAGCTTGACCGACTTCGGTAAATATCCGGCTCAAATTGCGGTAAAATCCTGCAAAGTCTGGTTGTAGGGCGATCGCTTTTTGGTAACAGTCGATCGCTTCTTGCCATTGTTGCAAACTAGCGCAGAGGGTGCCGAGGTTAGCAAAAGCTTCGGCAAAATCCGGTTTGTGGGCGATCGCAACTTTATACCAATACCGAGCGTCTTCTAGCTTACCCTGAGCTTGCAGCGCCTTTCCTAAGGTTTTGCAAGTCTCGGCGGAATCGGGGTGGGATTCGAGAATTTGGTGGCAAAGTGCGATCGTCCGATCCAACTTCCCTAAAGCTAAATATATTTCTGCCTGTTGTTGCAAATCAACCGCGGCTGTTTCTGAATTCACTTTTAACGTTCCTGTTTAGTAATAATTCCCTGTGTAATTGTAGAGCAAAACCTCTCTAATATCCTCCAGATCGTGCACCGACATCAGCCTGACTGTAAATACCGAGTACCTGGATGGCATTTATGCGATCGTCATCGAGGGCTACGCTAACGAACTTTAATAGGACTTACGCACAGGTTGCCAGAAACCGGGTTTTTGCTGAGAAGACGCGCTGTGATTCGCAAATTTGGGAAAAAACCCGGTTTCTTTGTCGGAGTGCGTCGAGGACTGTTTAAGTTAATTTGTACGCAAGTCGAGCAAACACATATTTCGATTAAACTAAGATAGCAACCAGTTAAGTAAACCCACCTAATAAAACTCAAAATACGGCTCGCGCTTAAGCTTGTTGTGTATATCTTTTTCCCTCTTCCCTCTTCCCTCTTCCCTCTTCCTTCTACTGAACAACCAGGTAAACAATGTCAGCAGCCACACGCACACCGCAAGTCAGCGTAATTATAGCAGCATACAACGGATCTCGCTACATCGTACAAGCGGTAGAAAGCGTGTTGTGCCAAACTTTTACAGATTTAGAAATAATCGTTGTAGACGACGGTTCGACAGATGAGACACATCAGGTATTGCAGCCTTATTTCGACAGAATTCGCTACGTATATCAAGAAAATGCCGGAGTAGCAGCAGCCCGCAACCGAGGAATTCAGGAATCCAAAGGCGAATTCATCGCTTTTTTAGATCAAGATGACTTCTTTTTGCCAGATAAATTAGCAGCACAAATATCCCTATTTCGCCAGCAACTCTCCTTAGGAATTGTTAACAGCGGCTGGCGCATTGTCAACCAGCAAGGCGACAAAATTTCCGATATCAAAGCTTGGGAATATTTCCCAAAATTGAACTTAGAAACTTGGATAGTACAAATGCCCGTACTTCCCAGCGCCATGATGTTTTCACGTCAGTGGCTGGAACTTGCAGGCGGATTTAATTCAGAATTTGATTCAGTAGACGATTCAGATTTAGTTCTGCGTTTAGCCCTCTTGGGTTGCGAAGCAGCATGGCTGCCTCAAGTGACAGTATCCTACCGCCAGCACGATCAAAATGTATCAATAAAAAAAGCTCTCAAACAAGCCAATCTTTTTATTACCTTAAAACAGCAATTTTTCGCCAAACCAGATTTACCGCAGCACATCCGCGAGTTAGAAAATCCGGCTTTTTACGAAGCATTGACTTGGATGGCTTGGCAATTGTACTATAGTAACTATCCAGTAGAGGCGGTTGAATTTTTCCAAAAATCTATCCAGTACAGTCCTTATCCTCTAAGGCCAACAGTCACCGATTGGCAGAAGCGTCTGAGTGCGATCGCTCAAACTTACGGAGTTACAATCGATTTTCAATCGTTAAGAAACTTACCAGAATGGAAAAAAATAATGGCTAGCATACCTACCTCAAAAACACCGCGAGTCAGCGTAATTATCCCGGCATACAACTGCGAACACTACATTACTAGAGCTGTGGAGAGCGCTGTAAATCAAACTTACCAAAACTGGGAAATTATCGTCGTAGATGATGGTTCTACAGACAATACGAGGCAAACTTTAGAGCCGTACCGCGATGTGATTCAGTACGTATATCAAGAAAATCAAGGAGCAGCAAAAGCTCGAAACCGCGCTTGCGAAATGGCCAAAGGCGAATTTTTAGCATTTCTGGATGCCGACGACTTTTTCCTGCCAGAAAAACTCGCCAAACAAATTGCTTGTTTTGAAGCTGACCCCACTTTAGGGATGGTACAAAACGGCTGGTTGATGGTTGATGAAACCGGAAAAGACATCTACCCAGTCATGCCTTGGGAAGACACGCCCAACTTAGATTTAGAAAGCTTTGTCCTGCACAAAAGCGTGCGTCCCAGTGCAATGATGGTGCGGCGCGAGTGGTGGGAACGTCTGGGCGGTTTTGACCATCGCTTTCCGCCAACAGAAGATTTAGATTTTGCTTTGCGTTTGGGTTTAAAAGGCTGCAAATGTGCGTGGTTAAAAGAGATATTAACCTGCTACCGCCAGCACGATAGCAATCTCATGTCCGGTGGGGAAAAAGTGATGAAAAGCATGGAAATTGTAATGGAGCAATTCTTCGCCCAACCCAATTTGCCCGATCGCATACGCCAATTACAAAAGGCAGAACGTTACAAGTCTTTAGTGTGGATAGCGTGGCGGATGTACCGCGACGGATATTTGCCAGAGATGGTCGAGTGTTTGAGAAAATCCCTGTACTATACTCCTTATAATGGCACAGAAACAGTTTTTAAATGGTTGGAAACTTTTAGAGTTTCTTCGGAAAAATACACGAACAACTTTGATGCTTATGCCTTAACCAATTTAAAAGAATGGCAAGACATGGTGGCGGAGGCAGTCAACAATACCTATCAATTTAAATCAGAGCCTAGTTCAATTGGCCGCCAGCTTGCACCGCACGTACTCGTCTATGCAGAAGACCACGGAATCGGCGGTTTGGCGCAGTTCAACCACTCGCTACTTTCCAAATTAGCAGCCGACGGCTACCGAGTTACTAGCGTGCAAACTAAAGCTTCTAATCCTTTAATTACCGAACAGCAACAACTAGGTATCGAGCATATTTGGCTGGAGTTCGATACGATGAGGGAGTTTTTGCGAATTGCCTACAATTGTAGCGATGCTGAAAGAATTTACGCGGAAGCTAAACCGGATTTAATTATATTTAGCGATGGCTGGCCGATGGCAAATTTTGCTGCGAAACAAGTTGCACTCAAACAGAACATACCTTATGTAATTACTCTGGGTTATATCGATCGCACTTATAAGACTTTTAACCGTGGAGATCAGGTTCCCTATTTCGATGCAGTGGCCTATCAGTACAATTTAGCTAAAGCGGTGATAGCTGTTTCCCACGAGAATTTAAACTTGTTCAAGAGTTTGTTCAAAATGCCTCGGGAATGGGGGAAAGTAATTTATTACGGCAGGCCGAACAATTACTTTGAACCGCCCAATCTCTCAACCCGCCAACGCCTGCGCCAAGAACAAGGCATTCCCGAAGAGGCTGTGGTTTGTTTCACGGCGGCGAGACTGACTCCAATTAAAGGATATCAGTATCAATTGCAGGCGATCGCCAAACTGAAAAATCTGCCTGTTTGGCCGCAAATTTACTTCGTTTGGGCCGGCCCCGGTTCCACGACTCACGACAACATGGAACCGGAATTGAGAGCAACTGTCAACGAATTAGGAGTCACCGAACAAGTTAAATTTATCGGCCAGCGGTGGGATATTGCCGATTGGTTGGATGCCAGCGACATCTTTATTTTATCATCCAAAGCAGAGGGAATGCCGCTAGCAGTGATGGAAGCAATGGCGAAGGGATTGCCCGTAATTGCTACAGCAGTCAGCGGAATTCCCGAAGAGTTGGGAGATACCGGAAAGTTAATTGCCGATCCGACAATTGACGCGCAACAGACAGCACAAGAGTTAGCCGCAACGGTAGAACTATGGGCCCAAAATCCCGAATTGCGGAGGCTGGCAGGACAAGCTTGCAAACTGCGAGCCCAAGAGCTTTTTAAGGAAGAACGGATGCTGTTGGAATACTCAGAAGTTGTCGCCCAAGTCTTATCTGCTAGCGGCAATCGAGACGAATTTGCGTTAGCGAAGCCCTCGAAGAGGATCGCGCCCAAAGTCCAAAAGCAGATCGAAAAAGTTGACAGTATGCTCCATTACTATTATCTAGTATGGCAGGCTTGGCAAGCTTGGGAGCGCGGGGATATGTCCGGGATGGTGGAGAAGTTGCAGTCAGCTTGGAAATGCACGCCATTGTTGACAAGCGAAACTATCTTGAGTTGGATTGTAAATTTTGTTGCCTTATCTTCAGAGAAAGGGGAGCAATTCGATACTTGTGCGCTGATTAATTCCGAAGCTTGGCAAGAATTGATGGAATTAGTACAGGGTTTTGAACTCGCCTTGTCTCGTTAAATTTTAAGGTACGTTGTTGCGATGAAAGCGCTCTTTCATATATAAACAAAGAGCGCTGAAGCGCAACTACATACCTTGGAAAGAACTCATTTTAAGGTACGTTGTTGCGATGAAAGCGCTCTTTCAATATATAAACAAAGAGCGCTGAAGCGCAACTACATACCTTGATTGAATTGAAGTCTTTTTCTGTTTGCAACCACATACAATATGCAATTCACCTTCAAGTTCAAACCTATTAATAAGCTGCTGCCAATTTGCTTAGCTTTGGTAACAATCCTGTTAATCGCGTATTTTGGGCAGCAGCCAACAATTGCCCAAATGCGATCGAACGTCACAGTCGATTTTGGACAGCCAGCCACCGGTATCACCTCCATGAGCGGCTTCTTGCACGGAATCGACCCCAGCAAGCCCCCCGATAGCTCCATTAAGCCCTTGCAGCCCAAGCTGTGGCGCGCCGGAAGACTCGATATTTACGATCGAGTAATCGCCAGCGGAGCCGAATTTCAACTATTAGTTAGCGACCTCTGGGGCTACGGCAGCAACCCCAAAGGCTGGCCCTATCAAAATTACCCCGCGTGGGAAGCCTTCATCCGACAGTTAGCCCAACAGAATAAGGGCAAAAAAATTATTTGGGATATCTGGAACGAACCAGATTTAGTAAATCCGTTTTGGAAGGGAAGCAGAGAACAATTCTTTGAAACTTACAAAAGGGCTTACAAAATCTTGCGGCAAGAATTGGGGCCGTCAGCGATGATTGGCGGGCCGAGCATCAGCACTTACAACAAAGAATATCTCGCGGCTTTTTTGGATTACTGCAAAGCGAACAAACTGGAAGTAAATTTCCTAGCTTGGCACGAACTCAATGATACCATAATTTTATTTGTTGACGATCACGTATTTGATGCTAAACGCAATTTCCAACAAAGTCCCTTTTACAAGGAACTAAAATTGCAAAAGATTTATGTCAACGAAATTGTCGGAGAATTAGCGCAGTATCAGCCGGGGGAAATTTTAGGTTATTTGTCTAACTTGGAGTATGCAAGAGCTGATGGTGCTTGCAGAGCTTGTTGGGATACAACAGTAGGTAAAAAAGTTAGTAATTGCTTCAATAATACGCTGACAGGGATGGTTACGCCGAATACTTTTGAGCCGAGGGCTGCTTGGTGGACTTACAAAGCTTATGCTGATGGAGTGAATTCGCGGGTGCTGAGTCGATCGGATAGCGATCGTCTTGTGGCCTTAGCTAGCAAGTCAAATCCAGAAGGTAAAGCACAGGTACTTTTAGGTTATTTCGATCGCAATTATTCGTCAGCCACAACCGTTACCTTGAATCTTGTAAATTTGCAGCAGCTTGGGATTAAAAACGGTCAAAAAGTTAGTCTCAAATTAGAGAAGATTCCTAACAATCTCGAAGGCGCTGTGCAAAAGCTGGTTACGGTTAAAGAAGAAAGTATTTCGGTTGGTGGAAATAATTTGACTTATGTTGTTCCTAATGTCAAAGTTCATGAAGGTTATTTGTTGACTATTACCAAGTAAAATCACTCAAGAGTCGGCGGTTGGAAACCGCGACTACACAAACGATGTCCGCCTCCGCGGACGAAGAAATATGGATGGGATTTGAGAGAAATGTGCGATCTAATTTTAAATCCGAGGTGGTTAGAAACCCGGGGGTTGGAAACCGCGACTACACAAACGAAGTCCGCGCAACGCGAGACTAAATAGTAGGCAGTATCTACAAAAAAATCAGGCTTAAATACTCCTCTATCTCTTAGTCTGCGGAGGCAGACTTGGCTTGTGTAGTAGCGGTTTCCAACCGCCGAATCATCGGAGATTTATCAACGATTGCTGCACGGATTCCAGCCATTCTCTGACAGTTTGATTTTTCGATTGTGGGTCATAGTAACAGCCTAATTCATCCAGGACGAAGGTTTCTAAATCTGGTTCGGAAATCGACATTTCTAGCAGTTGACTAAGTTCTTGCGATGCAGCTTCAATACTTGCGGGGGGTTCGCTGTTCAGGTAGTTATTGACTACATCACTGGGAGTGTCAGCTTCTAGCGCCCACTCTTGGTGAAAGTAGGAACTGAAAAATTGGGTTAAATTAGGAAATTGATCGATCATTGGGGATAAGCTGTGAGAATAAAGTATCCGGGAGGTAATTTATTGCTGCGCTGGAGGACGATTTTCAGGCGAGAGACTGGAGTTGCTTTGGATGAGCGGCGGCGCAGAGTAATGCCAATTGTTCTGTTGGCGTTGTAGTCGATCGTATAACGATTGCCTCCTTTTTTTACCCAGGAGGCGATCGCACTTTGATTTTTGGACATTGCTTCCGCAATCGCCGCTTCAGCGACGGAACGGTTAGCAAAGGAAGATGCAGCAGCAATTTCCATTTCTCGTCCGAGTCGCTGTGCTAATTCTCCTTCTGTTTTACCAACGTGTCTCTCTAAAGTGTGTCCTCCTGCGGCTTCGTGAACATCCAATCCGCCGCCCGGTATCTTAGGGACAAAGGCTATGGTGGTTTGTGGTATATTTGAGATTTCCCCTGCAAAAACAGCGCCACCAACAGCGGATATTGCCGAGTGCAATAAGATTGTGATTGAGGCGATCGCGCAGATTATACCTAAAAATCTTTTTAGGCGATCGAGTTGACTTTTCATTGTTGTTTTTGATGTTCAGTATAGTTGTCTAATGTTTTTGTCTGTTTCCTAGTTTAGCATTAGTGATAGTCCTGGACGCACAGGTGCCTAGAAACCAAATTTTTTACGAAAATTATGCGCTCTCAGGGTGCATCTCACGCAAGGAAAATATGTTTGTAGGGGCGAAGCATGACCGTAGTCAATATAGGATTATAACTAATAACTTATATGCGGTCATGCTTCGCCCTCTTCAAAATTGAGATGCACCCCGCTCTCACCCACAAATTAGGTTAAAAACCAGGTTTTTTTGAGGTTGATGCGTCCGGGACTGAGTGAGTTAGGAATTGCACGCAGCATTTAAGTGCGCGATGCACAGTCCGCACCCTACATTGTATTTAGAATAGGATTTTTTTAGGGTTTACAAAGCTTCACTCAATCTGAGAAATTATTAATAATTCTTTGAAAAAATCCCAGATAATTGATGATAGATTAATTGATAAGTTTTCAAAAGGTGAAAAAATGCAAGTAGTCATCCTAGCGGGCGGTCTTGGTACTCGTCTGAGAGAAGAAACAGAATTTCGCCCCAAGCCTTTAGTTGATGTCGGCGGGCGCCCGATTATTTGGCACATCATGAAAATCTACGCCCACTACGGCTTCCAAAACTTCATTGTCTGCTTGGGCTATCGCGGCAACATGATTAAAGAATATTTCCTGAATTATGAAGCCATGAACAATGACTTTACGATATGTCTGGGACGGAAAAATACCATCACTTATCAGCAGGAACATCGCGAACAAAATTTTCATGTAACGCTGGCTGATACTGGTGCAGAAAGCATGACGGGAGGGCGGGTAAAACGGATCGAAAAATATATCGATGGCGAGAATTTTATGGTGACTTATGGTGATGGAGTTGCTGATGTCAATATCGATAAATTGATGGAGTTTCACAAGTCTCACGGTAAGCTGGCAACTGTAACTACATTTCGCCCGATTTCACGTTTTGGGATTTTGGATGTTGACAGTGAAGGTCAAGTACGAGAATTTGCTGAAAAACCTCAAATAGACGGCTGGATTAGTGTTGGATATATTATATTTAACCGCCGGATATTTGAGTATTTGGGTGAGGATGATTGTGTTTTAGAACAGGAGCCAATGCAGCGTTTGGCAGCAGATGGACAGTTGATGGCTTACCGCCATGAAGGCTTCTTTTATGCGATGGATACTTATCGGGAATATAAGTATTTAAACGAGCTTTGGGATGAAGGTAAGGCTCCTTGGAAAGTTTGGGAATAATGATTAATTAAGATGGCGGTTTAAACCAGGAAAACGGCGGTTTAAACCAGGAAAACGGCGGTTTAAACCGCGTCTACACAAAGGAAGTCTGCCTCCGCAGACTGAAGAAACGGCGGTTTAAACCGCGTCTACACAAAGGAAGTCTGCCTCCGCAGACTGAAGAAGCTAATATAATTTTAATCGCATTGTCTTCAACCCACGGAGGTGGGTTTTGTTTCTATAGACGCGGTTTCAACCGCCGAGTCTGAAGATTCAACCCACGGAGGTGGGTTTTGTTTCTATAGACGCGGTTTCAACCGCCGTTTCTGAAGATTCAACCCACGGAGGTGGGTTTTGTTTGTGTAGACGCGGTTTCAACCGCCGAGTCTGAAGATTCAACCCACGGAGGTGGGTTTTGTTTCTATAGACGCGGTTTCAACCGCCCAGTCTTCTATAAAATCATCATAAAAAATGGATTTTCAATATATTCTAAACAGCGCAGAAAGTTACCTGAAAGAGTGCGTTGCACCCCGCGCGGAAATTATCGACAGTGACTCGGAAGCGCTGAAAACAGCACTTTTAGGATTGGAAAATCGATCGCTCTTAGCGTTGCGCTTTCCCCAAAAATACGGCGGCGCGGGTATTCCACCGGAGCTTTTTTACCAATATCAGGAATTGACGGCGCGATATTCTGGGGCTTTGTCTTTTCTGCAAACTCAGCACCACAGCGCAACTGCGATGATTGCTGGCAGTGACAATGAAATGCTAAAAGGCAGATACTTGCGCGCGATCGCCCAAAAAGAGTTACGCTTGGGTGTTGGGTTTTCGCATTTGAGGCGATCCTCTTCGAGGGCTTCGCTAACGGGCAATCCGGCAGTCACCGCAACTCCCGTAAAAGATGGCTATCTACTGTCGGGGAATGTTCCTTGGATTACTGGTTTTGGCTTGTTTGAAAAGTTTATTGTGGCTGCGGTACTTCCAGACAATCGCGCGGTTTTTGGTTTGCTGCCTTTTGCTAATATTGAACGGGAATCTGGTAAAATAGCTGTCAGCGAAATCATGCCGTTAATCGCGATGAATTCGACTAATACTGTGACAGCAACTCTCGATAATTGGTTGTTGCAGGAATCGGAAATAATTTCTATTAAACCTGTCGGTTGGATTGCGGAAAATGACAGCAAAAATATCCTGAATTTTGTGCCGGTTACTTTTGGCTGTATTCGCGCGGGATTGGATGTAATTGTAGCGGCGGCGATAGTTAAAGATTCGCCTGCGATTGTGGCGGCTTGCACAAAATTGGAGCAGAAGCTCGATCGGCTAAAACAGCATTTCCTACAATCTCAACATAGCTCAAAAGCCGAACAATTAGCGCTCCGAGCGGAAGCTATTGATTTGGCGGTGCGGTGCGGGCACGCTGCGGTGGTGGTTTCCAGCGGTGCGGCTAACGGTAGGCTGCACCCGGCTGGAAGAGTTTATCGAGAGGCTTTGGTGTATACTGTTTCCGGGCAAACAAAGGATGTGATGGCAGCGACGCTCGATCGCATTCTAGAGTGATTCAGCTAGGTTGATTTTGATTTGAATCTGGAACGGGCAAGATGCCCATTCCACAAGAAGAAAAAAATGTGGGATGGGCATCTGGAAGGGGCAAGATGCCCATTCCACAAGAAGAAAAAAAAATGTGGGATGGGCATCTTGCCCGTCCTAATATTGTAGGTATATCAGCTAACCTGAGTTTTTGTGTCGATGACAAACAACTTTAACTCAAACAGTAACTCAAATAATTTAAAAACGATCGCCTACCGCGACATTATAGACTTAACCCATGCAATTCATCCACAGATTCCCATCTGGCCGGGTGATCCAGCGCCGGAATTTGAAATAGTATCTGAAATAGACAAAAACGGCTATTTCCTGAGAAAATTCTCCATGGGAGAACACAGCGGCACTCACATCAACGCACCGAATACCTTCTATCCAGCAGGCGCGAGTGTTGATAGTTATGCGCCCCAGTCTCTAGTTTTGCCCGGAATTGCGATCGACCTTCGGGAGCAATGTCTTGCCAATCCCGATTACACTTTAACGATAGATGATATATTGAATTGGGAACGCCAGCACAAATTTATTGAACCGGAAAATCTAGTTCTATTATATACTGGATGGCAAGCCAAATGGCATGATGAGCGAGCATTTTTCAATCCTGACGAAGGCGGAGTTTGCCACTTTCCGGGATTTGGTCGAGCTGCGACTCAATTTTTGCTAGAAGAGCGATCGATTGCGGGAATTGGTATTGACACTCACGGAGTCGATCCGGGACAAGATGAAAGTTTTGCTGTGAATAAAATGGTATTGCAACAGCAGCGAATTGTGCTGGAAAATCTGGCAAATCTCCACTTTTTACCTGCGGCAGACTTCACTTTGGCGATCGGAATATTGCGCCTTTTGGGAGGTTCCGGCTCGCCCGTGTCCGTGTTAGCTTTTGTAGCTTAAGCTGTGGCATATTTGAATTGCATATTTCGGGCGGGCTGGAAGCCCACCCCACAAGATTTTGATTATTTATTAAGTCTAATTTAAATTTTGATTAGCTTAATGCGGTAAAATTGGATTGAGAGAAGTCGAGTACGAATAATAAGATTAATGACAGAACTGCCTAACGATCTCAATGATGCGATCGCCCAATCGCGCATAGCCACCGCCGCCGCCCTCTCGGATGGCATGAATCTCCTGCAAGTCGAATTAGTCTTTCCCGAAATCGCCCTGCAAGCACAGTCGATCACGCAACAATTCTTACCAGAATTTGAGGAAAGCCACTCCGGGATGAAAGTGTTTTTTCCCGATGCTGGTGCAGCCGCCCTCGCCCGCCGCGATTGGGGAGAAGTACCTTTTAAAATAAGTGATTTGGGCAGCAGCCGTACTCCTGTTGAAGATAATATAGCACCGGAAGATGAACTGTTTTTGCTGGTGAATCCGGCGGCGGTAGAGGTGTCGCAAGTTGAAAAACTTTACATAGCTGCGGCGGGCCGCCCTGTGATCTTGCTCAACCCGCGGCTGGAAGATGTTGCTACTATAGGTATAGGGTACGCAGGCCGTCAGTTGCGCGATCGATTCCTGAGCAAAATCGAATCTTGCTATTACATCAGGCCGCTAGATACGGCAGCTTTATTCCGCTGCTATCCGCAACCGTGGCAAGTCTGGCTGGAAATAAACGACGAATACAAATTAATTTCGGAAACTGCCCAAAAACCTGTGGGAGACGATTTAGAACGAATTTTAGCGAAAGCTATGGGAGTCGCCGATCCCGATTCGACTGCACCGGCAAAACCGCTAAAAAAGAAAGGTTTGTTAGCAGAAATGCAGACTTTCCTCAAGGCTTTGACTCAGTAGTATTGTAGAGTGCGTTAGCTAGAGTTATTTTCGATTTGCTCGATCGACTCATTGCTGGCGCATCCTGCACCTTAAACAGTTGACAGTTGACAGTTGACAGTTGACAGCGAAGTGATAAGAACGGAGATTTAAACTCCGCTATTATCACAATCTGCCTTCATGCTGGGGCTTCAAACCCATGCTATTCGGTGAAATCATTGTTGAGTCAATCTAAAATCGACTGACTCGATAGTAGTAATTGCCACAGCAGAATTAACAGCGGTTATCAATTCTCTGAAAGACTTGCAGGAGAGGGCACTCCCGTGTTTCTAGGGTATCTTTGTACTTCACTTATACCGAAAGCTGGGATAACTTCTCAGTGTTGCGATCTGTAACTACGCAAATAAAATTGTGAACTTTACCAAAAGTTTATAAAAGTAGTATAATGGGTGACACCCCTCCTCAGCGAAAGATCGGAGGAAATAGCAGCTAAATCAGATGCTATAAGCGAGTAATTAAGGTTTCGATTCAGGAAAGCGGATAAATACAGTGAACCAGCGGCGCATTGTTATTGGGGACGTACACGGGCATTACGACGGGTTAATGCTTTTGCTAGAGGCACTTGCCCCGAGTTCGGACGATCGCGTATATTTTTTAGGAGATTTAATCGATCGCGGGCCGAAAAGCGCTCAGGTATTAGATTTTGTGCAGCAAAGCCCCTACCAAACGCTGCTGGGAAACCACGAACAACTGATGTTAGATGCTTTGTCGGGGCCCTCAGTGGATATGCGGGCGTGGCAGTCTTGGCTGTACAGCGGTGGGGATGCGACTGTCGCTAGTTACAAGGATACAGGGATGATGCCGTACAAACACTTAGATTGGCTGCGATCGCTCCCAACGCATCTAGACTTAGGGGATATCTGGCTGGTGCACGCGGGTGTGCATCCAACTATGCCAATTGACAAACAGTCGATCGAACAATTGTGCTGGATTCGCAAGGAATTTCACGCGATACCGAAACCGTATTTTCCCGATAAATTAATTATTACCGGTCACACGATCACGTTTACCTTTGAGGGTGTGAGGCCCGGGGAATTAGTCAGGGGCCAAGGGTGGCTGGATATTGACACGGGGGCTTATCATCCAAAAAGTGGCTGGCTGACTGGATTTGACTTGAGTTATCGCAGAGTTTATCAGGTAAATGTGTTTAACAATCAAGTGCGGATTTTGCCGTTTGATGAAGTTGTCAGACAATTGAAGCCGCAGATTCCACCTCCAAAAGCTCAGTTGAAAGCTCAGTTGAACTCTGTTGTTCAACAGGAAGCTTAATTCCAAACGAAGTGCTGGGAAAAGCTTGACAATTTGTTCTTGAGTCTCTATTGTTTGTAGTAGTGGAAAGCAAGGGTTTTTCACGCGGAACTTTGAAAATTGAATAGATTTTGCGATCGCCTGCGGTTGGTTTCATAACTGCAAGCGATTTTGATCTAGGTGGGCGATCGGCTGCGGTGGGTTTCATTGCCGCAATTGATTTCGACGCACCTAGGGCGATCGGTGAAACCCTGATTCTTGAGTTGAGGTGCGTCGATTGTGTTTGTAGTCTGGGGTTGAGCGTTTTCAATCCTATGCTTGTTGAAGATGACCCCCCATCTATTGAGAGTGAAAAAACGGTGCGTCGATTTGGCGTCTGGAACGCTCTCTGGGTAAGGGTTTGTAGCCGAACTCTTTCCCAAACGACTTCCCCGCAAGGGGATTGAAACATTTAGAGGTACAAAGTACTCCGAATTTCGTATAGCCTTTCCCAAACGACTTCCCCGCAAGGGGATTGAAACCGTTCCTCAGTAAAAATCGTAACTGTCTTGTTACAAGTACCTTTTCCAAACGACTTCCCCGCAAGGGGATTGAAACGAGAACGCCGTCCGCCAGTTGCAACGAAACACGTCGCTTTCCCAAACGACTTCCCCGCAAGGGGATTGAAACTTCTTGAGCTTGAACGGCCCGGTTCCAAAAATTGATAGTCAACTTTCCCAAACGACTTCCCCGCAAGGGGATTGAAACTTTTGGATTAAACCAGAAACTAAAACAACAAACAATCCACTTTCCCAAACCACTCCCCCGCAAGGGGATTGAAACATTGTTTCTTCCGAAGAAAAATTTATACACAAACCCAAATCCTTTCCCAAACCACTCCCCCGCAAGGGGATTGAAACTGTATTTGACTTTCGGAAAACAATATTTCGCAAAACTTTCCCAAACTACTTCCCCGCAAGGGGATTGAAACGTTTTCATTTCTATTCTCCATAGCTCATTTCTTCGAGCCTTTCCCAAACTACTTCCCCGCAAGGGGATTGAAACGCAGGGTTGCTGGAAATTTAATTCTTGTAATTGGTCTGCTTTCCCAAACGACTTCCCCGCAAGGGGATTGAAACCAAGTACCTCCTTGGCAACTTGAATAATTTCGTGGCTTTCCCAAACGACTTCCCCGCAAGGGGATTGAAACTGTTGATGTCTGTTCCAACAATTAAAATTGAGTTAGCTTTCCCAAACGACTTCCCCGCAAGGGGATTGAAACCAAATTCCGCAATAATTGTCGCCTGGCTTCTTAGCCAACTTTCCCAAACGACTTCCCCGCAAGGGGATTGAAACGAGAGTGGCTAAAGCTGCCATAAGGACAGAAAAGACACTTTCCCAAACGACTTCCCCGCAAGGGGATTGAAACTTCTGCGACGATCCGCCAACGATGGCGAAAATACAACTTTCCCAAACGACTTCCCCGCAAGGGGATTGAAACAAAAAGCAACAATGGTTTATTATTTCCCCTTCTTTCCCAAACGACTTCCCCGCAAGGGGATTGAAACAAGATTCTGGAACTTTGGAAGTTTGTTCTCTGTCAGCTTTCCCAAACCACTCCCCCGCAAGGGGATTGAAACTCTATTAAAAGTCAGAATTTCAACTTCCGCTTCTATAGGTTCTTTCCCAAACCACTCCCCCGCAAGGGGATTGAAACGCCCCAACGTTGTGCGAGTGCACCCGAGACAGAAACAGTCTTTCCCAAACCACTCCCCCGCAAGGGGATTGAAACGGTATGCTTTCTTGTACCTCTCTGCACTGAACTTTCCCAAACCACTCCCCCGCAAGGGGATTGAAACATGAAATTGTTAAACTCAAGGTTTTGACTTTGTTGACTTTCCCAAACGACTTCCCCGCAAGGGGATTGAAACTTCTTGATTTTGATTGCCAAATCACTTGGAATTTTGCTTCTTTCCCAAACCACTCCCCCGCAAGGGGATTGAAACTCCAAAAACTTAATCTCGGTGAAAAACCCGGTTTCTTGAGTTTTATGTGTCAGTTATAGAACCCATTTGACATCTTTGAGTTTTTGGGTTGTGTGACGAGAAATATAGAGAGAAACCCGGTTTCTCAGATTTAGGCAAGGGGCAAGAAACCGGGTTTCTACGAGTTTTTCGGTTGGGTGACGAGAAATATAGAGAGAAACCCGGTTTCTCAGATTTAGGCAAGGGGCAAGAAACCGGGTTTCTACGAGTTTTTGGGTTGGGTGACGAGAAATATAGAGAGAAACCCGGTTTCTGAGATTTACGCTCATGGCAAGAAACCGGGTTTCTACGAGTTTTTCGGTTGGGTGACGAGACATATAGAGAGAAACCCGGTTTCTCAGATTTACGCTCATGGCAAGAAACCGGGTTTCTACGAGTTTTTCGGTTGGGTGATGAGACATATAGAAAGAAACCCGGTTTCTCAGATTTACGCAAAATAGCTCTCAAATGGGTTCTATAGAATGCGTCACCTTGAGTTCGATCGCACTTCAACGCAACTCACCCACCCTACCAAAAACTACGATCGCAACAACCGACGCATTTCCAGCTTATAAGCCGCATTATTCAAACCCTCACCGCTAGCCAGATCCGGATCGATCGCCTGGGAAATCGCAGCAATTCGATCGCTAGTCGCCGGGTGAGTGCTCAAAATACTTGGTGGAGAAGGCTTATTTAGCAACTTCTTCATAAAATCAACCATCCCAGATTGAGCGTAGCCCGATCGCCCCATAGTTTGCAAACCCAACTGATCCGCCTCATACTCAGCTTGACGGCTGTGAGGGCGACGCAAAGCCAACTCCACCCCAATCTGTACCGCCTTAGAACCATCCAGCCCAGTCGCCGAAGCAACACCAGATGCGATCGCCATTTGACGCATTTGCTTAATCGAATGGCGAGCACTAATATGCCCGATTTCATGCGCGATCACACTTGCTAACTCCGCCTCATTATCCGCCGCCGCCATCAAACCCTTATTCACATAAACAAAACCGCCCATCGTCGCAAAAGCATTAATATTGTTATCGTCAATCACCTGAAAAGTATAAGGAATATCCGGGCGATCGCTTTCTTGGGCCAGTCGCTGACCGATGCGGTTGATGTATGCTGTAGTAGCCCGATCGCGATCGATCCTAAACTCCCTATTCGCCAACTGCTGATTGATTTGTCGGCCAACAGTCACCTCCTGGCGATCGGACATATTCGACAATTGAATAACTTGAATCCCCCGCAAAATCAGTTCCGGTAAAGAAAATGCTTGAGTCGGTTGTGGGGAAATCACGCAGATACCCGCAGCCACAATCACCGACAGAAATAGATAAATCCCCCGGCCACAACTACGCCGACAAGTCAACCAAAAACCTTTTAACATGATTTATACGCCCTAGAAGAAGGAAGAAGGAAGAAGGAAGGAAGAAGGAAGAAGGAAGAAGGAAGAAGGAAGAAGGAAGAAGGAAGAAGGAAGAAGGAGATAAGATGTCGGTTGAAACCGAATCTACAAAAACAAAGTCCGCTAGGGTGCATCTGGCGCAAGGCGAATATAGCCTTTATCAAAAAGATGAGGTATGACTGACAGCTTATATAACCGCTTAAACCAAGAGGGCTGAAGCCCAACAACATACCTCATCTTTCTGAGAACCGCTATATATTCGTAGGGGCGAAGCATGACCGCAGAAAATAGGAGATTATAACTAATAACTTATATGCGGTCATGCTTCGCCCTCTTCCTTGCGCCAGATGCACCCGTCCGCGAAACGCGAGACTCAAGAAAATAATGTAATTTCAACCGTCGCTTCTTCAACCTGCGGAGGCAGGTTTTGTTTGTATAGACGCGGTTTCAACCGCCCGGTCTTTTTTTTTAGGAAAAACTCAAAAAGTCACTAAATCGGCAGACGAAATATAACGCTACTTAGTTGCTATTTTAACTTGTTCCTAAATTTTAACCACTCTCCCCTCTCCCCATCTCCCCCTCTTCCCATCCCCCACTCTCCAAGTCCTGCGGATTTTGGGCGATCGTTGTGGTAATATCTTTTGGCTTGTACAGATACTCCTGTCGCTGTCAGTGAATTAAGTAAGCGATTTATGAAAATTTTGGATTCTCAAGGCCGGTTGTTCGGCAAACTCAGCATTCTAGACGTAGGTGCAGCAATGATTGTGCTGCTAGTTGCAGTCGGCATCTTCTTCTTTCCCGGTACTTCCGGCGGTTCCGTCGCCCAAGTCGGCGGCGCCAGCGTCAAAACCGTAGAAATGGATGCAATTGCGATCGGACTCAAAGGCACAAACTTTCAAGAGTTATTCAAAGCCGGCGATAAAATCAACGTAGTAATCCGCAACCAGCCCTCTGGTCAGATTACAATCAAAGAGGTAAAAACCATAACTAGAACCCTCGCAGTTCCTCAGCCCAACGGCACCTTAAAAGCTGTCCCAGATCCTAGAGAAGAAGAATCTTTCAGCAGAAATATGAGATTTACTCTAGAGGGGAAAGGTCAAATTACTGAAAACGGCCCGGTTTTAGGAAATATGAAAGTCAAAATCGGAACTACTCTCGAACTTGAAGGCAAAAAATACATTTTCAACGCCAGCGTCATCGACGTGCGAGTCAAAGAATAGTCAGTTGACAGTCAAATAGGTACGTAGTTGGGCTTCAGCCCTCTTTACACATATATTTAAAGAGGGCTAAAGCCCAACTACGTACCTTGATTAATTTTGAGCGATGCTTTCATCTCCCGACAATAAAACTACCCTGCTTCGATTTCAACGCCAGCGTCATCAACGTGCGAGTCAAAGAATAGTCAGTTGACAGTCAAATAGGTACGTAGTTGGGCTTCAGCCCTCTTTACACATATATTTAAAGGAGGCTCAAGCCCAACTACGTACCTTGATTAATTTTGACAGTTGCGTCCCAGACACGAGCAGACCTTCTTCTTTCCTCGAACTTGGAACCTCTATCCGTGACATCCGTCAAATCCGTTACAGAATTGGTTGCCGAACTTCTTTACTCTTAAGAAAACAACCTTAAATACTGCCGAATTAAACCAATAGTCACAGCCGGAACTTCCAACTGCGGAGTCAAACCCACATTTTCCAGAGTTTGAAAAACCTTAATTGCATCCGGGTTGAGATTAGCCAACCGCTGGCCAATCTCGGGGCTAGTAAACTGAGATTTTTCACCCCAAATAATCGCAGTCGGTGTTGTTAGCTGAGTGATATAAAGTGACAAATCAAAACACAAATCTCCCCGCACAAAAGACAAGGCTGCATATTCTGCATTTGGTTCCAAAGCAGATTGCAGATAAGCATCGACAATTTCTTGGTAGACTCGACGGGAATCGGCAAATTGGCGCTCTTCTAAAAAGCTGCGAATGCCGCCATCTGTGGCAATGCCCGTACTGTAGAGCAAGCGGTCTAAAATTGGAGTGTTGACGAGTTTAGCAAAGAAACTGCTGCCGTAATCTTGTCCGAAGTCTGACAAACCGCTGGGAATCGTCAAAATCAGCGATTTGAACAGATCCGGGCGGGCGATCGCAGCTCGAATCGCGATCGCCCCTGTCAGCGAAGAAGCTATCACATCCGTAGGACTTCCGCAAGTTTTTTCGATAAATTGGATCAGAGATGTGATATAATCTTCGACCTGATAATTTTTTTGGGGATGTTCCGATCGCCCCCAACCGATTAAATCCGGTGCTAAGACTCGATATTCCGCTGCAAAAGCCGGATAAACTTTCGACCATTCGTAGGCACTTGACCCGCCCCCAAAGCCGTGAAAAAATACTAAGTTCGGTTTATTTTCCGAATTTGAGTTCGGCAATCCGATCCAAGGCATTTTTTCAGCAGTGTAATATACCATTCTGCCGAGAGAAGTCACGATCGATCGCTGACCGAAGCCGAGAGGAACAAGCATAAATAAGCCTCAATCGCTGTGAGATTGTAGAGTTTCGCGGGTCGCCTCGTCTTTATTTAAAAAGATTGCAAAGCTGGCGCCGTTTTTGTAAAGATTCAGTATTGATTTCAATCTATTTTAGTACAAGTGAAGCCTGAAACTACACACAGCAACTAAGTTTTGCGATCTGCGCGCTCAGGTTGTGCAGTTATCCTCACCGTTGCAAACTACTTGCGATCGGAGATAATAACAAAATGATGGGTAAGACCCCTCAACACAATCAAGTCGGTTCGCCGACTCCGAAAGCAGGCACTCGGAAAGCAGCGGTATCAGATCTAGCTTTTAATCGCGGCAGGTTTACACCCGATCGCCGATCGCAAATAATTAATTACCATATTTTACGGAGCAGTGGCTTTTAATGTCGAAGGTTTCTGTTAAAAGGCGGGCGATGGGTTTTCCATACCTCTGATTGCAGGCAATGAAATCACGAGCCTCGCCGCTATCAATTCCAAAACACAAGAAACAACTAATATCAGGGAGGTATAAAAAATGCAACTGCTTAGGAAACGGGATCGCGAGGGTTTTATGGTTGATGCAAAAAGTCTTCTAGCTGACGGGTTTGCAGAGTTTGATACTGCCTGTCGAAGCATGGATTTAAACGGCAAACAGACATTTGTCGCCACTCCAGAACGATCGGGTTCAGGGTTAGATGTGCGATCGCGCGTCAGCGCACCGGGAATGGTTCGCCTAGCTTTAGAAGAATTGAAATGCTTTGAAGTAGTAGACAACCAGTTTGCCCATTGGGGAGTGACTTTTAGCAATGCCGTCGCCATCCAACCTTCAAACCCAGCATTCCTAACGGTTTCTGGCTCAACAGTGTTAATGGGTGCCCCAAAAAGCGGACTAATAGAAGTAAGTTTCAAGTATCCAGTTCGCAGCGTAGCAGGACTTGTCACCAGTTCGCGGCGAACGGTTTTATCTGCTTGCGACATCGACGGTAACCCGATCGTTCAAGATGAAATGCCGGCGCCGAATCTAGCAGGGTCTAATTCTCCGATCGCGCCCAACACACCCCTGCGCGTCAAAGCCCCGAACATTCATCGCATTACATTTTATGCTTTTGACGGTCAGCTAATAGTCGATGACTTTATTTTTGGATTCTAAAACAATGCCATAAGTATCGTCCCAAGTCTGCAAACCTTCAAGAATGGCATTGCGGACTATAGCCTCGGGTTCCCGACTCAACATCAGGCGAAAGCACTCGGCAGCCCGGGAACGGGCGCTCCAACTTTTGACAGAAGTCACGCGGTTAAACCCACCCTGATTCACCAAATCGGTCATTTGCCGCACTGCAATCAAACGCTTCACAGGGTCAGCATCAGTCAAATCTCCCAAGATCCGATCGAGCGCTGCTTCATCTTCATCTTTTGAGGATCCCAGACTCAGCGCTTGGCGCAGCAACAGCCCTGCAATCGCGATCGTGCCAAAATTCTGCAAAATCAGGCTCAAAGCCATCCAGTGGCTCTCAGAGTCCGCCCAAATCGCCAAACTCATGTAAGCACCCAAGGTAGCAATCCCGCCGGCGCCTACTGCTAAAACCAACCGGCGGTTCGGGCTCTGCCAAAATTGCTCGGCTTTCGATCGCAGCAATTGCCATTCCCCGGACTGCCCTCGGTAAACCAGCATCATCGCTGCGATCCCCAACCCTGTCGAAAGCAATAACTGACTGTTCCACCACCCCCAAACTGCTGCCAGGGTGAAAGCCGCCAACCCACCTTTCGATCGACTCAAACGCGGTAGCAGCCACTTGAGAAAGGCGCTAGAAACCACAGGCGATCGAGCTCGATTGCTCTTCCCATCCACCCTCCGGCGTTTTTTTTCGGTTCTCTCTGGGGTTTCCTGCGGGCGATCGTCTAGACTGCTAAATGTCCTCAAAGCTCCGGCCTCAGTCATTTCTAAGGAGATCTCGCTCAAAGGAAGCTGACCTAGTTGCAAAGTGCGATCGGACTCTTTCGTTACGGTTTGATTCAGCTTAGTTGTAGTTTTTTTAAATTGATTCATAGTTACTTTTTTTACAAATAACTTTAAGTTATTTAGGCGTCTTTTGTACAGATTTTGATTTTTTCCAAACAAGAGTGTGAGACTTTAGAATACCAGAAATATCAACTTGTGGTGAGTGCCACAGATGAGTCAAATTCCGAGAACTTATTACTCGCAAAAGACTGATTGAAGATAGTTGGGAAAAGCACAACAGGTAACGCACGAATATTTCTCACTGACTTTTGAGTTCAAAGGCGATCGGAGTTGGGTGCCGGCAAAAAACACAAAAATTGACAATTTCAGAAATTTCGGGTATTTTGAGTGCTGGAATTCGCCCGCCGAGAACTGCGCGACGAAAATATAGCCTTTTGCCAACAGTCTGGGATCTCGCTACGCCCGGTGTCATACCATTTCCGATTTTAGATTAAATAATTGAAAAATTGGGTAGAATCACTGATTGCGATCGTGGTTGGGATCGGAGGCCTACAGTTGAGAAATGCTTCTGCCATGAATCAAATCATACTTTTTGGATGCTGTGGCCGACACCTACGGCGGTCCGTCCAGCTCGCTGTCAAGCTGTGCAGCGTTTCAAACCAGCCTCATTGGCTAAGATTTTTGAAGAAAATGTCGATCGCCCTCCCAAACTAGAACAAAAGCTGAGTAGGAGTCGAGCGTTGCCAGCAAACAGATGCGTTGCCATCAGCTATAATTTTTTCAGGTAGGGCATTAAATTGGCACGACCGAATCCCATTCCTCGGTACGACCTCGATCGAGTACGACCGCAGAGGATTTCCTTTTTATTTTAGGGAGCGATCGGGCAAAAGTTCCAGTCACTCGGAATCGGACGGCAAAAGTTCCAAGGACGGCGGCATCGCCCGTTAAATAATCCTCTGGAAAGAAACTTCACTTGAGATGGGGTAAATCAACAGTATATAGTTTTCTAACGAATGTTAACATTTGGTAACAAACCGCCTAGATTGAGTGAATGGCATATATACCACTCAGACTCATGAGTCAAATTTCTGGGCTTGCACGCAAACACATATCAGGAAGTTCTCCGATGAAGGCAAGATCAAAAGCATCAAAAACGAAGCAGGACAAAGACTCTACGATGTTGAGTCATACCAGCGCGGTGCAATTGTCGTGGGAACTATTTGCGAATGTCGCGTCAGTTCAACCAAACAGCGAGACGACCTTGCTAGGCAAGTTGAATTTATGCGAGAACGATATCCAGAAGCTGAAATCCTCCAAGGCATCGGCTCTGGACTCAACTTTAAGAGAAAAGGACTGCAAGCCCTACTGGTCAGAGTTATGCGCACAGATCAGCTCAAGATTGTTGTTGCCTGTAGAGACATCTAAAGCAGATTCGGATTTGAGCTATTCGAGTTTATGGTCAAGCAAAACGGTGGAGAACTCCTGGTTCTCTCAAACCCTTTTCACTGCCCTGAAACCGAACTCACAGCCGATTTTCTTGCCATCCTTCACGGCTACCGTTGCCGAATGCACGGCCTCAGGAGCTACAGCCAGAAAATCAAGAAAGATCCGAATATTCCCCAGCCCTGAACAAAAAGCTCTGTTGAAAAGATGGTTCGGTGTTTCCCGATTCGTATTTAATGCAACAATTAAATACTTACAGGAGCCGGGAACCAAAGCCAACTGGCTAACGATCAAGACAGGGATTCTCAACTCATTACCTGACTGGGCGTCATCGGTTCCATTTCAAATTAAATCAATTGCAATTAAAGACGCCTGTCAAGCCGTCAAAAAAGCCAAAGCAGACTTCAAAAAAGACGGACAAGTGCGTCGCTGTAAATTCCGCAGTCGCAAGGATACAAAGCAATCTATTTACATCCCTAAATCTGCAATCAAAGATTGTGGCATCTATCACACAATATTGGGTCGGTCAAAGCTGAAAGAGGCATTACCCAAGGATTTCAGTGACGGACGGCTAATGCTTGCCTATGGCGAGTATTATCTAATTGTCTCCGAAGAAGTGCAGCCGCGTCAGACCGACAACCAAGGTCGCGTGGTTGCCTTAGATCCCGGTGTTCGCACGTTCATGACTTTTATTTCCGAGAGTTCTTACGGATATCTCGGCAATGACTCCAATCTTCAAATCCAAAAACTGTGCTTCAAGCTAGACAGGTTAATCTCAAAAATGAGCGCATCTCCTAGCGCGCAGAAGAAAAGATTTAAAAAGGCTGCTGACAGGTTGAAGTCCAAGGTTCAACACATGGTTAAAGAGTTGCACGACAAGACTGCTAAATTCTTAGTTGATAATTTCGATGTCATCTTATTGCCATCATTTGAATCTTCAAAGATGGTTAGCAAGTCACGTCGCAAAATTCGCTCTAAAACCGTGCGTCAGATGCTGACTTTATCTCATTATCAGTTCAAGAAACATCTTGAATGGAAAGCTTGGGAGTCAGGTAAGGTAGCCCTGACTGACATCAACGAAGCTTATACATCAAAGACAGTTTCTTGGACTGGAGAAGTCAAGAAGATTGGCGGTTCTCGTGTTATTAGAGACCGAGATGGACGCTGCATGAACAGGGATCTAAATGGTGCTCGCGGGATTTTCTTGCGGGCATCGGTTGATACACCTTGGTTGAGAGAACATCTCAGCCTATGTATTTGTTGACGAATGTTAGCAAAAAAGTATCGGTTACGCTAGTGAAGAGAGAAAAGAATAGTTACGATCGAGACTTCATCAGTCCACCTTGTAATTTATTCCTCAGTTATCAAGCCCAACAGTTTTGCATTTTCTGGGAAGCGAGACTCTTGGCACTTCCAACAAGTGGGAAACTAGACCGTCAAAAAGCTTGGGTTTGATGGTAAAAGCCTTACTAATATTATGTAAACACCTTATCGATGGCTCGCCGGAACAATCTTGCAGGAAAACCCATGTCTAGTATGCAAAACCAATTTACGGTTCACTTTTGGGGCGTTAGAGGTAGTATAGCGTCTCCCGGAGCTGAAACAGTACGTTACGGGGGCAACACGCCCTGTATAGAAATGCGAGTGGGTGACAGCCGCCTAATTTTCGATGGCGGTACTGGGTTGCGGGTTTTGGGACAAACTCTCCTGTCGCAGATGCCCGTAGAAGCTCATATGTTTTTTACTCACACTCACTGGGATCACATTCAAGGATTCCCATTTTTTGTCCCAGCTTTTATTAAAGGCAATTGTTTTCACATCTATGGGGCCGTTGCTCCTACTCCTAATCAAGCTACTATCCAGCAGCGACTCAACGACCAGATGCTCCACCCTAATTTTCCGGTGCCCCTGCAAATTATGGGGGCAGACCTGAAATTTAACGATATAGAAGTGGGTGAACCCATGGAAATCGGAGAGATTAAGGTGGAAACAGCTTTGTTGAACCACCCCGGTGAAGCGATCGGCTACCGCGTCAACTGGCGGGGTTATGCGGCTGCTTACGTGACTGATACTGAACATTTTCCCGATCGTTTGGACGAAAATGTGCTGTATTTGGCTCGCGATGCTGAGGTGCTGATCTATGATGCTACTTATACGGATGATGAGTATTATTCGGAAAAGTCTAGCAGGGTTGGCTGGGGACATTCGACTTGGCAGGAAGCGGTGAAGGTGGCAAAGGCTGCTAATGTCAAAAAGTTGGTGATTTTTCACCACGATCCGCTGCACAATGACGAGTTTTTAGACAAGGTGGGAGAGCAAGTGGCTCAAAGGTTCCCGAACAGTTTGATGGCGCGGGAAGGTTTGTCGTTACAGTTGCTGCCTCCTCAAAACAAGGATTTGTCTGAAGGGTCGTCTGAAGGGTCGGTGGAAGCCCCTAAAGTGCCTGCGTGATGGATTTGAGATTGCCAGATGGTTCTTAAACAGTTGACAGTTGACAGTTGACAGTTGACAGTTTGAGAGCGGCATCTACAAGGAAGAGGATGGGAGTAATGAATAGTCTGATTTTTATTTCTCCCTCAAAGAGAGAGGCTTTCAACCAATTCTTTATGGTAAATCTTGAGGTCTGAAATCTAAAATTTAAGTGAGGGCTGACCTGACTCAAAGACGGATACAAGCCCCGGCTTAAGTCGTAGAGAACCAAAAAGTTTAGATCGAAGTTCTAACTCCCAGTATCGATTCTGTGGAGTCAAATCTAAAATCTAAAATCTAAAATCTAAAATCGACTGGCGATCGCAATCTGGCTAAGTATGGCAAAATCTTAAGCGTGTGGATAACTTCTTCTTCAACCGCTGCTCTGACTCCAACTTCTGTTGCCTTGGGAAACTTTGATGGTTTGCACCTAGGGCATCAACAAGTCGTGCAGCCAATTTTAAATCGATCGCCGGGGCTAACTTCTGCGACGGTTTCTGCGTCGGGGCAAAACTTGCGCCCAAACGCTGGCAGAGATCAAAATTTGGAAGGCGAACATCCGGCAAGCTGGGAAAACGACTCAGCAGCACTGCCGGAAACAGCCCGCAGCGCCCTGAATTTCAATGGTGCGATCGTGGCGCACCCCCGGGCCGAGGGCAACAGCCTCTCTGGTCGCGATGATGCTGCGGGCGATCGGCTTTACGGTACTGTGGTGACATTCAATCCCCACCCGCAAGAATTTTTTACAGGTCAACCCAAAAAACTGCTGACACCTCTGGCAGAAAAGGTAGAATTGCTCGCAGCAATGGGTGTCGAGCAACTTGTGCTGCTGCCGTTCGATCGAGAATTGGCAGCATTGACTGCTGCTGAGTTTGTCGAGGAAATTCTGGTGCGGCAACTGCAAGCGAGTCGTATTAGTGTGGGGGTGGATTTTCGGTTCGGACGCGGACGTGCTGGGACGGCTGTAGATTTGCAGTCGATCGCCTCGGGTTACGGTATTGATGTTGCGCTGATACCCCTGCACAATTGCGATGAGGGCGATCGAATCAGCAGTTCCGCGATCCGCGAAGGTTTAGCATCCGGCGACCTCACAAAAGCGAATAAGTTGCTGGGGCGGCCTTACAGTTTAGTCGGGCCTGTGGTGGGCGGACAGCGGCTGGGTAGGACGATCGGATTTCCGACTGCTAATATCGAACTGCCACCGGAAAAATTTTTGCCGCGTTTTGGCGTGTACGCGGTGCGAGTCTCGGTGAAGGATGGAGGCGGAATCATCAAAAAAGATGAAAATTCTGCCTATAAGTGGGAAAATCCCCAATCTCTAATTCCGCGCCAAGCATCAGATTTATCATTCATAAATGGGGTGATGAATGTTGGTTGCCGCCCGACGGTAAACGGTCTACAACTAACTGTAGAAGTTCATCTGTTAGATTGGTCTGGGGATTTGTACGGTCAAACCTTGAGCGCAAGTTTGATAGAATTTTTGCGACCCGAACAAAAATTCGCTTCTCTGGATGCTCTCAAAAATCAAATTCAGGCAGATTGTGATGTTGCTAGAAAGGTGTTAGCTGCCAATGATGAATAGATCTCTTGCAAAAGTTTTTTTAAGCAAAATTTCGGACGGGCTAGAAGCCCATCCCACAAGAAAAATAATTGTGGGATGGGCTTCTAGCCCGTCCTAATTATGAATCCATTGTGTATAGTTTTGCTTGGGCGATTGAAATCGCGTGTACAAAAACGAAGTCCGCGCAGGCTGAGTGAGAATAAAAGAACAAGCAATTAACAACTAGCAATTAGCAATTAAGTAAATCAACGTAATTAAGGTAAAATGCGGAAGGCTAAAAAGCTTCCTTCTTCCTTCTTCCTTCTTCCTTCTTCCTTCTTCCTTCTACTTAAAAATCAGGGATATGAGAGAACATATTGAGCGGCTCAAACAAAATCTAGGCAAGACAATTGTCGGTAAAGCGGATGCTATTCGCTTGGTACTTGTAGCCGTGCTTTCGGGCGGACACGCGCTGCTGGAAGACGTGCCTGGTGTGGGAAAAACGCTGTTAGCGAAGTCTTTAGCGCGATCGATCGATGGGAAGTTTCAACGAATTCAGTGTACTCCCGATTTGTTACCAACGGATATTACCGGTACTAATATTTGGAATCCTAGCAGTGGCAAGTTTGAGTTTTTGCCGGGCCCAGTTTTTGCTAATGTTTTGCTGGCGGATGAAATCAATCGGGCGACGCCGCGAACTCAATCTGCTTTGCTGGAAGTGATGGAAGAAAAGCAGGTGACGGTAGATGGAGTTTCTCGGAATGTTCCGGCGCCGTTTTTTGTGATTGCAACTCAAAACCCGATCGAATATCAAGGCACTTTTCCGCTACCGGAAGCGCAGATGGATCGATTTACTTTGTCTTTGACGTTGGGCTATCCCGCTGCGTCGGAAGAGTTGCAAATGTTGGAACGGCTGTCTGATACTTTTGCTGTGGAAGATTTGCAGCCTTGTATTTCCTTGGAACAGGTGCAGGAATTGCGCCGTTTGTGCGCTGCGGTGCAGGTGGAAGGCTCTTTGAAGCAGTATATTGTGGATTTGGTGCGATCGACTCGCGAGGATGAAGAGATTACTCTAGGCGTGAGTCCCCGTGGTGCGGTGGCGTTGCACCGGGCATCTCAAGCGTTGGCATTTATTTCGGGGCGGGATTTTGCTACCCCGGATGATGTGAAGGATTTAGCGCCGCACGTACTTTCTCATCGGTTGATTCCGGCGGGGGGAAGGAAGGCGAAGACGATTGTTGATAAGTTGTTGAGAGAAGTTGCTATTCCTTAAAAAGATAAGACGGCGGTTGAAACCGCGTCTACACAAACAAAGTCCGCCTCCGCGGACTAAAGATAATTCGGCGGTTGAAATCGCCAATTCTTCAACCCGCGGAGGCGGGTTTCGTCTGTATCGACGCGGTTTTAACCGCCCGGTCTTCTTATATTATGATGATTGTTGAATAGATCCTTGAAATAGCGCCACTAATTTCTTTGCCTCTAGATCAACATTATGTTGTTGAGCAACCCGTTCGGCTCCTATTTTCCCCATTTCTTCTAGCTTTTCTAAAGGTGCTTCCAATGCCGCACGCATTGCAACCGCTAATGCTTCTACGGAACCGGGAGGAACTAACCAACCGCAAACACCGGGTTCTACGAGCTCCGGGATACCAGCAACATAGGTGCTAATTACAGGTCGATTGAGAGCGAGGGCTTCCATAATTACGACGGGTAAACCTTCAGCAAAACTCGGCAATACCATGGCGCGGGAAGCTAAAATCTCTTTCTGAACTCGATCGCCACTGGCCCAGCCGGTAATTTCTATATAGTTTTGCAGATTGAGTTGTGCAATCTGCTGTTCAATTTCAGCTCGCAGCGGCCCGTCTCCAACAAATACCAATTTAAACTCCAAGCCTTGAACGGCTAGCTTGCTGGCGGCTTCTAGTAGTAACAAATGACCTTTTTGTTCGCTGAGTCTCCCGATGCAGGCTAAGCGGGGTGCTGCGGGTATGGGGACGTGGGGTGCGGCTAAAAATGCTGCATCGACGCCGCAGTGTATGACGTTGATTTTTGACCAATAAGCGCGATCGCACCACCGAAATAGCTGACTTTTGCCGAAGGAACTGACTGCTGCTACAAAGGTCGATCGTTTAATTTTTTCATCTAAGGAAAGAAGTGTAGCTTTATCAAATTCTTCGGGGCCGTGAACGGTGAAACTGTAAGTCGGGCCGCCTAGGACGCGACATAACATTGCAACAGTTGTGGAATTTGTGCCGAAGTGAGCGTGAACGTGTGTGGTACCGGATTCTGCGAACCAGTTTAAAAGAATGCAAGCTTCTGCGAAATAAGCTAGATGCAGTAAAATCCCGCGTTCTGAGTGTAAGCCAACTTTGAACATTAAGCGCAAAGCTTCGAGGAATCGAATTGGTCTAGTTGCGGCAGTGCGGAGTAAGCCCAACGCTAAGCCCTGTACGCCAACTCCTAGGATGACTTTGGTCAATTCTTGTTCTTGTTTGTCTGCGCCGTCTACGAGTTCGGATTCGCAGGATCGAATGGAGTAACGCCCGACTTTGAGGCCGCAAGTTTCGACGGCTAGGAGTTCTCTGCGGACGAAGCTGTGGCTGACTTTGGGGTATTGGTTGACTAGGTAGGCGATGTTCATGAAGGGGGAGAAATTTTTGTGGTAAAACTCTAAACCAGTCTAGCCTTATGGGAGGTGAAGGGCGATCGGGCGATCGGGAAAGTTTGGGTCAATTAGGTGGATGATTAAAGTCCCCTTGCGGGGAAGTCTGAGCAACTATCAGAATGAATCTGACTGTTATTCAGCATTACGGAAGAGTTTGTTTCCGTCCCCGTTAGGGGAAGTTGGCAGTTGTTTGATTTTTCACTTAAGAAACTCTTGCTTCTTAAGCTTACCAGCCTATCCCTATTTTGTTTAAAATTCAAGTATGTGAAAGTTAGAAGCTGAGTTTTATATCTTTTTCTCAGGGATTTAATAGCTTTTTAACTATTTGTAGATTATCAAAAGACCGATCGACATCTATTTTTGTATGTCTAGTATAATGAAACCGAGAATTAGTTTTTATACTTGTTTTTATACCTGCTTTCATACCTGTTAAGTATCGCGCTATTTGACTTTCATTTTTCAGATTTTTATAAGCCTTCTCCAAGCTTCTATCTCGCCTGTCAGCAATGTCACGAACATAATCAAACAGGCGATCGTGTGGCGATGAGGAACCTTGATATTTTTCTTCAAGATCGACTTTCTGAACCTTTGCATAAGCTTCGATGCAGTGTAAAGCTGAGTAAAAACACATTGTCACTGCCCAATCAGGAAAAGTATCTCTGATACTAAGTGCCGCCTCTTCATTATTCTTAGCTTGTTCGCGATGGGACTGTTCGCTCGGCATAAAAATCAACAGCTACTTTCTAGTTTGTTCAGTAATTTAATCTTTGGCGTTGCCGATCGCAGATATAAATTTGGGTAGGAATGAACGGTTATTCTCCCTTGCCGTGTGTATCGAGATCGTCGATGAATTATGTCTCTATTCAGCAACGCCTAATTGTTTTAAGTTCTAGCTATAACATACCAATTACTGCCAGACTTAACTGGATTATAATAACTTGTAGGACTTGACAAAGTTATTATTTCCGATCGAGCAACTTCTTTCGCTCCGTCTTGGATTTTGACAAACTTTTCCACGAGTTTTTCGTCAAAGTACCATTTTTCATTAGTTTTATCGCGTAAATCCCATTCACAATCAATTACTAAGTCTTGGATTTTGTCCCAAGTTTCATAATCCAACTCTGTTTCAGGGCATAGTTCTAATTCAAACTCAATCCAGTGAATGTCTTCCGTTCTAGGAGCTATTGCTCTAACTTTGGCGACACCATCTATCTTGGCTAACTTCTGGACTAATTCCTGTACTTCAACAGGAGCAGTAGGCGATTTAAATGACTGCTTTGGTTTCAGAGGAGAAGGAGGGAATTCAAAGAATTTAAAAGTTTTTGGATTCGATTTTGAGCTTTGAAGTTCTGCTCTTGAGTTTGTGATTACTGTCATTGTCTATTCCTGCAAAAATTCATTAAGACGGTCTCTTAAAAACTTGGCTTTTTGCCTGGTAAATGCAAAATTGCCTACCAAATTTTGTGTCTGTTTTGACTCTGGCTCTTCCGCAGTAAAAGGACTATCTGATAACATCCCTGCTATTAATATCCCATCGCTCTCGTCAATAGCTATTACTACACCAGTCACCAGATAAACTTTGTTTTTTTCTACATCATTCATTTGTGTCATCCTTAGGTATTATCTTAGAAAAACTATCACAGATTCTTGGGCTTTGTTTAAAACTAGGAACTGGATATATTCATGTGGGCAGTTCCTAGTTTATAGGCAAACGCTAGCTGACACAATGGGCTGCTTTTAGGAGCTAATTATTTAAGCTGCGCCGTTTTCTGTTAGGCTACAAGTCGGTATTCGGACTTTTGTGACGAGACAAAGTAGCCTGGAACAGCATTTCCCCAGAAAACTGTATAGCAAGCTACACAATACTTCTGTTTGACTTTCTTTTGAGTGGACTCGGAACGGTTCAATGCTGAGTAATAGTCAGATTCGTTTTGGTATTTCTCCATAAACGGCTGAGAGTTAGCTAGAGATAGTTTAGAGTTGACCATTTGGGGGCTATCCATAAACAACTAAAGTTTTTAAGAATCTTACACTAACCATTCTAAACCTTTTCATAACTCATGTGCAACCCTGTTGTAACAATACTTCCGCAGACAGTTTTTGGTTGTCCAGTCTCAAATAAGGGGTTTAGGGCGATTGGGCGAGCTGCCAACGGAAAATCGAGGGTTTCAGACTACGACCTAAACACTGTCCGGACTATTGTTATAATCCGTAAAAGTTGGTAGATTTGATGGCTAGATCAGTCCACACATTTTACACTTTTGAGATTCCCATCTTCCTTGATAGCGACAATCTTGACTGCGACAGCTTGTCCTTCTTGGAGAGAACTAGCTTTTTTGGGTTCTTTTTCCGTCAGCTTAATAGTTCCCAGAATTTCATAAGTTACCTTATTTGCTTTTACGGCAATAACAGTAGCTGCCAAGATTTGACCAATTTCAAACTTTTCAGACTGCATAACTTGAGCAATTTCCGCTTGCCGCGCTGACTCGGCTACTGGCGCAACAATTTCCTCAATTGGCACAGCTTCTCTGTAATATCTCATCAGACGTGCTGACCAACCTAAAATTTCCAGCATTTTCTGCGGATTAGTTTGTTCGCTTTGAAGATACTTGGTGCAAGCTTCGTCAATATTCTGGTAATAGTCAGATGTTTTTTTGCTGTGACCGATTTGTCTGCCATTACTGACTAAGGTTTTCAAGTATTTGAAAAACCTCGCTCCCGCATTGGACTCATTGACTGAAGCGCGAAGATAGGCGATCGCCTTTCCCAATTCATTGACATCGGTTTGTTCTTTTACCAGAGTTTGCGCGATCGCGTGAGCAATTCCCCACTGGTGTTCGGTCAAAGATTCTGTGACTAATTCAGTATTCGACATCTTTAATACATTCCTGTTGGAGGTTCGCGATCGGTCGGATATTTTAAGACTTCAGCCAGTTCTTGCAATTGAGTTGCTTGCACTAAACTCGAATGAGCAGCTTGAATATTTTTTTGCATGAACTGTTGCAATTCAGTGCCATTCATGCTGTCAGATTCGGGAGGATTGTAGGAAGAATAGCGATCGCGCAAATCTCCCTTGTTCTGCAACACCCTTGCTGCTGTGACTTCCACAGTCATGGTTCCCATGCCGATCGGCTTCCCGCCACCTACCTTGAGGGCGATCGCATATTTTGGATCTTGGCCCAGCACAATCAAAAGCGTTCCCAACTCTGCTGGCGTTAAATTTTTGAATTGTATCTGTGTTTTAAAAGTATACTCTTTAGCAGCTTGCTGAACAGTAATGCCTTGATTTTGACCTTTGTCGATCGCTCTAATTGTGTGATAATAAAACTTGCGTCCAGCTACATTACCTCTTTGGTCAAAATATGCTCTTCTTTGGTCAGGACGGGGACGATATAAAGATGGCATAAATCCAGTAGCAAAACCTGTTTTTTCGCATTTAGCATCGCTGAATTCAATTAGCCCTTGCCAATCTAAAGCACCGAATACTTGACTTGCCGGACAGAGTTCTTGTTTATTTTTACAAGGCAGGCGATCGGACGGAATTTTATCTTTGTATCTTGATGTAATTACTGCTAAAGTGCTATTAGTAATGGCTTCGTATGCCGATCGGATGCAGCCTTTGAGAGAACTACCTTGAATTGATAGTTTTTGGTCAATATTTTGAACCATTGTTTTGATTAAAGGGACGCGGCTGCCTATGTCGCTACCCATGACAACTACGCCTGTAGAGACGTGCAAAGTAGTCTGAACTTTCAAAGTGATAAACAAAGTTCCGTGCAGGCGATCGACCAAATATTTGTGATGTCCGGCAGGAGCTTTTTTCGGCGGGCGTTCGTTGGGAAAACTAATTAATTCATAAGGTTTAGGCACTCCGATTTCACCAGCATAGTTATTAGAAACGGGGCGGCTTGGCGGCGGTGTAGAACCTCGGAGTTTAGGTACGGGATTATTAGTCATTTTTTACTCCTGACGGTGAGGGCGATAAAATGAACGGTGGCAGTTCTTTGGTCTTTAAAGTATCGCTGACCTATGGTAATATTCTTAGAGTCAATTTTTTCGTCATTTTCTCCTTTATAGATAAAAGTTTTAGGAAATTTGGGTTCGTCAAGGCTGTGAAAGTAAGCAGCGCGATCGCAGCATTCCCAATTTTCGCCGATCGCCTCAAATCCCTCTAAATCGGCTGGAACCCTACTCAGGATTAACGCTTCATATGTACTTCCCTGCTTTTTCCAGCGCAATTCGCGATCGCTATTAAACATCTGCCCTTCAAAGCCGAGAGACAACTCATCGGGCAATTTCCTGCAAATGCCACTGACTGCGTGGGGCGATCGCACAAAATAGTAACTTTCCTCAGTTGCTAACTCTTCTAGCAACTTTTTGGCTTCATCCGGTGATAAACGCGATCGAACATATACAAAACCTGTATTCATGCTACAGCACCTGTTAAAAGCTTACTCCAAGCAGAAACTGCACATTTAAATAAATTGGGTACACCAGTCTCACCATCACCTTGCCATTTTAGCTGCACTCCAAAACCTAAATCCATCGGTTCAGCAGCAATTGGAGTTTGTTCGCGATCGGGTTGAGAAAAGCCGTAATTTCCGGCTTCATCAACTTCTAAAAATTCTCCTGCACCCAGCAAGAAAGCGTGTCCCCATTGACCAGGCTTTACTATTTGTTTAATTTGGCGATTATCTTCATCTAATACACAACCGGGATACTGAACTACGGCTTCGTTAAATTTTACTGTCACCGTCCCCAAACCGCGAGATTTAGCAAAACCGATGCCAAACCAGCCATCATTTAAGTCTCGCAAAACTAAGCCAATTAAGCCTAATTGTGCTAAGGAAAAGTTTTTCAGATGTATTTTAGTGCGAAATTCTCCAGCGGTGCAGACTTGATAGTTAAATGGGCCCACGGCTACGGAACCAAAAACGCGATCGATCGCGACTCCATTTCGTTCTTGAATTTTAAGCTGTTTCTTATCAATTGGGTGAGCATCTTCTATTCTAAGTCTGCTAGCAATTGAAGTGTTGCCGAAAATGCGATCGGTAAATGAAGATAACTTGTAAATATCGCTGGATGATTTCTTCTGTAAGTAATCGTAATTGTCATTCAATGGATCGTTAGCCCAGAGAATGTCTGGATTATTAGGATTACTATCTGTTCCTATGGTTCTGACAATTCTCTCAGCATGAGCGCGAATAGCACCTTTTAAACTGCTTCCCGGTAGATAAATTGACTTGCCTCCTGCGTGGTAAGTCTCGACAAATTCCATATCCGGTTTAGTCGGATCGGCTCCTTCTTTACCGGATTTTATCAGAATCGGCCCGTCAGGAATGAGAGTTAAGTCAATGGTACAATGATTGACAAATCGTTTGTGCATAGTTTAGTAGGTCGAGAGATGATTTAGAATTAAGCAGCTACTAACTCATTTAGCTGAATTTCGCATTGCTGAAAAACATAGTTAACGGCAGCAAAGAGTAGATCGATTTCCTGAATTGTATAGGATTTTCTATTGCATATAAATTTATCCCCTTCAAGTTTGCCAAATTCCCAAAGTCTACCGTGGGAAACAATTCCAAAGATAGCGTTATTTGTTCGATCGCCAGTCTGCTGTGCAACAATCATTTCAAGAAGACATTGAACCCACCCTTCATGAAATCTATCTTGCTTAGCATCGACTAATACCAAATAAGGTTTATCAAAAACGACTTTTCCCAAATGAGAGCGTTTAGCCAAAATATATTCAGGAAACCTGTCAGGGTTTTCACAATCCGTGAGATATTTATGACTCCACAAAACAAACTTAGTACGATAATGTTTCCAAACTTCTTTGACAACTGGATAAATTAAGTTCTCACAAATTGTAAATTCTGAATCATCAGGTAATCCATCCTGAATGACAATTTCCAAATCTTTTAGAAAGCAGCTAGGAATATCAAACTCAGTTTCGCCTATAAAATTGACTTCTGTGTAGTAAATCTGAAAATTTTGAAGAACTTCGCCGAGTTCTTGATAATTGCTGAACGCCATATTTACCTCACTGTGTCTGAGTTATAGTTTCAGATGATTTGGTTTGTTTAGGAGTCAGTCGATCGATCAGCTTTTGTACCCACTCATCTTTATAATCGGCCGCATCTTCATAAGCCGTTTCATCTCCCATGACTAACTTTTGTAAGTATTCTAACAAAAATTCGGGATGGTCTTCGACATCAATCCAGCGCATTTTGTCAATTTCTAGTTTAACCACACCTAAGCCGCGCGATCGTCCGCCTCCGAGAGGTATTTGTTCTGTCTCAAATTGGTGCAAACCAATCATCAATAAACCCAATTCCCAATCGTGAGCATTTTCAACTACTGCTTTAAAATCAAACGGTGTTGCGGCGGGGACAACTTGGTAGTCGTAAAGTTTGCCATCTGCGGCGGTTTCTGTGTCTCTGTCAATGGCTACACCATCTCGTTCTTGATATTGTCCAAACCACGCATCGGGTTGTACGGTTAAGTCGCGAACTTGGAATTTACTAGCCATCCAAGGAGTGCCAAATAAACTACCAATATCGTCGGTTATACCGATGAGTTCTTGTGTTAAATTTAAGTCATTATTTTTGTACTTTTCTTTGAAAGCTTTGACTTGATTGTTTCTAGTTGAAGTTGTGTAGTTAGCCGGATCTTCTGCTAAATTTGGGTCAATACCTCGAAGGAAGCTCTCTAAGCGCGATCGCAGAGCACCTTTAAAGCTTGAACCGGGAATTAAAGGTCTACCCAAAGCATCTTTGATTACTGGTAAATCGGAGCCGATGGGCTCAGTGGAACGTCCGGCACTAATGCGTAATGCCGTTACTGTTGTAAGTGTTCCTGTGATTTCCAGTCGATTTTTGAATGTATCAAACATAAACTTACCTACGTAATTAAGTTAATTCAGACTTAACCAACTGAACACATCAATTATTTCACAAATTCCATACGCATGAAAGGAGCATACGATCGCCGTTCAGTTGTAGGATCGACTGTAACCTTACTTGCATATTTTGGACCCTCCTGATCTTCGCGGATTGCTCTCCACACCAGCATACGCCAATCTTCCACAGATACTAAATAGCGATCGGTTGTTCTACCAGGCTTGAGCCAGCGCAACCCATTCCCAACGTTAATATGTTCATATTGTTGAAAACCATCTTTGGAACTAGCAGCCTTCAACAAAAAAGCAAATGGATCACACTGTCTTAGTTGTGCCAGATTATCAAAACAATCTCTAATAGCTTTTTGAGAAAGAAAGGGGACTAAAACTGAAGGTTTACGCATTTCCTCAAGAAACAAGAAACCTACACCAGAAATAGTTACTCCTTCCTCGGAAAACTCAATTAGTGGCTTAAACGCTTCTCTTTCAGAATAAGGGACATTATTTTCCCATTCTGCTTGAGTAATTGCTGTCTCACGCTCAATCTTTTCTAGTAAATCTTTATAAGCTTCAAATTGCGATCGCTTAAATTCTACAGGAAGTGGAGGTAATTCTATAACTGTAGTTGACTGTTCAAAAATATAATCACACTTAACTCCTTTCAACATCCCCAGTAAAACTGTGTAAGGAACCAGTGCTTTATATCCTCCAGTCGGATTCAGAATAATATTACTTGCCTCATAGCTATTAACTTCTTTAATAATGCGCTGTACAAATTCAACTACTCCTGTTGTTCGGAAAAGATCGGGATCTATAACTTGAAGCCCCGGAACTGATTCTGCTTTGGCATATATACCCTCCCAATGATGTTTTAGATATTTCTCAACCGCAAGAGCGCAGCAATATCCGTCGTCCGTACTTGAAGCAAGCAAAATTATTCTATCTTGATTGGTAATCCCAATCCGAACAAGAGAATGAATTTCCGCGGATAAGTCGTTCTTCAAGCTTTCTCCTTCTGGACGGATATCACGGAAAGTAGAAAATATTGTTTCAGCAGCACATTCCATACTTTGTTGCTGTCTAACCCAATTAGTTAGCTCCCGCGGTTTAACTCCTGAAATTTTTCTGGCAGCGCTGATACCCACGGAGCATATAACTGTCTTAATCATTTCAAAATCTCCTATTAATTTATGGAAGACTGTTATAGATAGTTAGAGATTTTGTCCATCTTTCAAATACTTGAGATGTCGAGAGCCATAACCTAAATAACGGCGAATTAGTTCCAGCCAAATAGGTTTAAAGTCAGTTTGAGAACATTCTGCAATTATTCCAGCACTATTTTTAATGTTACCATCAATATCTTGAATCAGCCTTGTCGCTAAAGATTCTTCCCCCCTTCCCCATTTTCTATCTCTTCCTACTTGATATCGCACAAAGTTTTTAATAACTTCTGCACTATCAGTTGTGTCAGCAACGCGGACTAAGTTGCGGAACTGTGATTCCTCTAGTTCTTCTTTTCCCGACTTGCCATATTGACAAGTATCTAAAGCATCCTGAATCCAAATGACTAGATCGTCTTCTACTTGGCGAATAGATCTTTGTACTTCTAACTCTATTTTTTGCTCTGTGCTTATACTCATACTGGCTTGTCTCTAAATATAAGGTGAAAATCGTTGCAAATTTGAATTTGACCGAAGCCTTCAGAAGTTCGATCGCCCAATCCCCTCATTTCCAACTCTCCCAATCTCTGAATCCAAAGCTCTGGTTGAGTTGTACTGAACAAATAAACCGCTCCTTTCGTGGTAATCAGCTCTACATCTTTCATCAACCCCCAGCCCGCATTCCAACCAGACAGAAAATCATAACTGCTGTAAGCCGCCTCCAAACGCAAAGATTTATCTTGAGCTTCAACCCCTGCAAACTGGTGCAACATCTTTTCAGATATTACAGTTGTACGTCGCCAGTTTTCAGTCAGTATAGCATCAGATTGCAAGTCCAGGGTGAAGTAAGTTAGCTTTGTTGGTGACTCTTTAATAGGACTGCCAAAAACTACCCATTTGTCCCAACGCTCTTTTAGCCTTTGATTGAATTCATCGATGCGATCGCTCACATCTATCTTAGCATCAACAGGATTTTTTGTCTGAATTTCAACTTTCCCCAATCCTCTGGAAGTCGAACCGCCCAACCGAAAATTTTGATGGCGATCCTGAATGAAATTTCGCAGAGATTCTGCTAAATCGTCTTCCACTAAAATCGCACCTAGATAGTAAACAGGATTTTGTTTGGTTTCCTGAGATTCATTCAAAACTTCCAGGCTGTAAAGTATTTCTTCCTCCGATGTAGCCCTGCGACGATTAATCCCAACTCGCGTTAGTAGGCGTTTGTTGACCTTAAGACTGTGATACATATCGTCGAATTTACCATAAAAAGTAATTCCAGCAGAATCGACTCTCCCTCCATCTTTTGGGCAATTTGGATCGTAGGGATGTCCATAACCTTCAGCACAAAAGCGATCGATTAAAGTGTCAAAAACGCCATTTCTTTCTGGATCGTCCTCTTCCTCTTTGAAACCAGGCTTATTTTTAGAACTGAGTGCTGTTGCAGGTAAAACTCCATATTCTTCAAATGTATCTTTAGAGACTAGATCGCCATCAAATATCAGTGCTGGATAAGCATTTTGAAAAATTGCGGGATGTTCACTCAAGAATAAAGCTTGAAAATCGCCGCCATTTTTGGTCAAATCAGTCGATCGCCCATTTGATAGATCCAAAATCTGAGCAGCCACAGCACCCCGAATCACCGTACCGGGGATATAGTCTACAGCTTCGCTAATCGAACCTCCCGGTTTCTGGCGCGCGATCGCCAAAGGAGACAAAACCTTAATTTCCAGTTCAATTCGCTGCATTTTCCCCTCCCTTCGCTAGACAATCCCAATCTGCATCAGTAACTTCAAAATTCGGTAAAGTTTCCCAACTCAGCCATCCCAAACCTGCCGATTTACTTCCACCTAATGCGTGAATGTGCTTGAAACCAGCCAACATCAGAGGTTTCGCATAACTGGGACAATTTGGTAACAGATGAATTTGACCTTTAAACTTCAGTGAAACATTCGGCGGAGAAGTCTCTAAAAAGTAAAGTTTGTTTTCTTCAGCGGTGCGACGGCGGCGATTAATTGTGACTCCCGGACGTATAAATTCAGCTAAATTTTCCGGGTCTTCTGTGCAAATTAAGTCGTCAATAATTATGCGCGACGGCAAAACTGGATCGCCGAAAATTTGACTAATTAAACAGTGATAAGTATCATTATATCCTAATACTTCGTATTCGTTGCGCTTAAATTCATTCGGTGCATTCTCTCTGCGGACAACCATTTTACCGGCATTCGGAGATTCGCAAATTTCCCACCCCAAACCTCTCGCAATTTTCTCGCATTCGTGACGGAGGCGGCCTTTGATTTGAGAACCGGGAATTAACAAGTTGTCTTCTGAATTGCGGACGATCGGCTTATCTGCAAGGGAACCGGAGGAACCGCCCGCGCCTACACACAAAGCTGTATCAATTACTGCTGTAAGTGCGTAAGTCTCTATTGACGTTGATAAAGTCCTGAGAACAATCATGATTCAACCTCCGCCTCTGCCGAGCTTTCTGAACTTAATTGGGAATCTTCTAATTCAATGAAATCGTAAATATCTACAATTTCCCGCCAGATCGTTTCATATACGGTTCGTTTATTTTCCTCTATCACAGACATCCAAGGAGCTAGATTACCATAATTTTCTGCATTTTTTGGCTTGCACCAAGCTTCTTCAAACTCTTTTTTAAGTATTTCTGAATTACCATCTTTGAGTCTGGTTCGGAAATAGCGGTAGTTGAGAATCGTTGTATTTTTCCCTTGTTCTAGGAAACTGCGAATTTGGTAGAGTTGCGATTTGGGAAATTCAGCTTCTTTCAGCGCTTTGACCGACTCAATCAATCCGCCAATTTCATGCAAAGTGTACGGTGCGGCGTACAACTTAAGTTCTTGAGGACTGTCTTTGGTTAATGCTTCCTTGCGGAAGTCCTCAATGCTAGATGAAAGGGCAGTTACCGATTTCATTACCAGAAAATCAACTGTACCTCCACAGTATCCGTGTTTTTTTAAATCCTTAGCACGTTTTTTGGCTGATTTGAGCAATTGCTCGTAAAGTTTTTTGGCATAATAAATCGGAGTTTTCTGGTCGGCAATTAACACGCCGATTGATGTGCTTAATTGACATTTGCTAGCTGCTGCATTTTGACTTAGGTAGCGGTGACACTTACTGAGATCGATCGGCTTTTCTGGCTGAGTTTTAGTTTCATAGTTTCCTTTGATTTCCACGCCCGGTATCTGAACTTGTTTGAGCAAGATTTGTTCAAACTGTTCGCCGATAGTTTTGGCGATCGCCAATGCCCGATCTGCGGGTACAATCAAGATAATGTCATCGCCACCAATCGTAATAATCTCAAAGGGATGAATCCAAGCACCATCGGGAAGAGTCGATTCTGACTTGTTATTTTCTTTGACTTGGCGGGGATGAAGATGCTCGGCTAAGGCTTGATAAACAGCATATTTAGTGGCATTGTCAACATCTTCGCTAAAATCTTGATATTTTTGGGGAGTGGTGATTTTTTGAATATAGCCACCCATGTTATTGCCGTCAGCATAGATGTAGGCTACAAAGCCTTTACTCAAACTACCAAGCTGAGTTAAAGATTGAGCTACTTCAACTGTCTCAAGGTCGTTATCGCCGCAGTATTTCTGAAGTTTTTCGGGATGCTTTTCTAAGAAATCCTCAAATTTGTCAACCCAACCTTCAATGACATCAGGACGCCATTCTGCGTACCAATGAGTGTCTTTGATTGTTCCCTTCTTAGCCCGATCGCCCGCTTTGCGTTTCCGTGCAGAAACTTCCGAAAACCAAGGACTCCCCGGAAGACCTTTTTGACTGCGATTGTCGGGATTGTCGGTAGCGCGCGTGATAGCCGATCGCCGATCCGACTGATCTCTTTGCAAATAAGGGTGCGTTTCCAACATCGGCGGATAGCGGCGGCTGGGACGCTTTTCAACGTCATTCCCTTCAAAGTCATTACCACTGCGCCGTTGATTAAACATCACGGCTAATTTAGTAGTTAATTCATTAAAACTCTTGCGATTTATAAACGCCTCTTCAATATGAGATGAATAGACAGGTTGATTTGACTCTTTATCCAGCTTGCCAAAATAAGCTGCAACCACCGGATTTTTATATTCTGGGCGGTATTTATCTAGCCAGAAAGTTTCTTCTATCTGGTCTCGCAGCAAGCCAAATCGAATTTCTAAAAGCTTAAACGTATCTCCCACCGCGCAGGAATTAGCAGTTATGGTTTCATGGGAATAGCGTTTTTCAATGGCATCAGTTAACTCATTCACAAAAGCTGCTGGGCAGAAAGCTAAAATATTGCCACCAGTAGAATAGACAATCATTTCGGAAATCAAAGCCTCTGAAAGCTTTGGAACTCCAGTAAAGTTTTTATCCAGCCATTTTTTTACTTCTAAAGACTGAATTTTATCACTTGCAGATTCAGGACGTTTGCCAAAAAAAGCTGGCAAATCAACTAAGTTTATGCGATCGAGTAGTGCAGATGCACCGCGAATGTCTGGCAGTTTTGCGTCTTCAAATACATACTGCTTAACCTTAGTGACACCGCCGTACACTAAACCAATTTTTCCCGGCTGATTCCACAAATTCGGGTATTTATTTTGCAAATCAATAATTGTTTCTGGAAACTCTTCTCTGGAAATATTTTCTGGAATAGCCAGAAGTTCCCGCACCCGATCGACAATTTCCCTCACCTGGGGCGGCACTTCCTCCCCAGAAGTCAACGCCCGTCGCATTTCCTGCAACACGCTTAGATCAAATTGAGGTTTCCGTCGATCGCCCCACGCGACACACCAAGCAATACCGATCGCAATACTGTCCATATGCAAACCACTCCTCATCCGGTATGACAGCCCAAGATTGCCTTAATAATTTGTAATTCTTCAACGTACAACTCTATCTAATTTACTATTGTCACCTAAATTTTCCACAAAAATCAACCCTCAGAAAAATAATCCCCAACTCCCCCAACTCCCCTCAAACCAATCATTTTTCAGACATAACTGGCGCTGCACCTACCCAAAATGACAACAAATAGGGTAAAGTAAACGGCACAATAGTCTAAGGTTCTCGAACTGCCACAACTCGGCACATTCACCCTTAATCGACAAAACTCACAGATACAGGCGACATTCACCACCAACTACCAACCCCTAACAACCGACAAAAATGCAAACCTACTACTACGTTTTAGCCAGCCAACGCTTTTTGCTAGAAGAAGAAGCCCTTGATGAAGTGTTTAAAGAAAGAACTCGCAACTACCATGAACAAGAAAAACAAATAGACTTCTGGTTGGTCAAACAACCCGCTTTCCTAGAAGCACCCGCAATGGCAGCCATTAAAGCAAAATGCCCTCAACCAGCAGCAGCTATTGTTTCCACAGATCCAGTGTTCATTACTTGGTTAAAACTGCGATTAGAATATGTACTGACAGGTGAATTTCAAGCACCGTCAGCAACTATTCCCGATGCCCTCGCATCCCTACAGACAGCATGAATAAACAAGCACAAAAATCCACAGCGAAGTTAGGAAAATTTAGGGAAGAATTGTACAATTTTATTGTGTCTATTCCCCTATTTTCTGCTACTTCGATCGCAATTTTGACATTGACAATTTTGGCGAGTTCTGTTAAAGCTCAGTCAAGCTGCGAACCACCGAAGTCCGACGAATATCTACTGTTAATTGTCACCCGAACACCGGAACAGCAAGAAAAAGCAAAACGCTCTTTTCCCGGAAATAATGACAATACAGTTTGTCGGTACATTAACGATACTGTGACGAGGGTTGGTGGGTTTCGTAACTCGCAAATTGCGATCGATTGGGTTAAATACATCAAAGATGTTGTCGGATTGCAGGCTTACGTAGTTCGATCGCCCGCAGCAGCACTTCCCCAAAACCTGCCAGTCTACAACCCCCAGCCAGCACCAGGTTCAGAACCAATCGCCAATCCCCAGACTGGGAATAGTGGGTTCAATCCCCAAGCCCTCGGCCCCGGTTACGCCGTGTTAGTAGATTACTTCAATCAACCGGAATTAGCCGGCCAAGTCAAGCAAGCATTGGGTACGCAAGTAGGCTTAGCTTCCTACGGCCAACGTCCCTTTTTATTCGTTGCTTATACAACGGATCAAAACGCTGCTACTGCGGCGGTAAAAGCATTGAGCGATCGCGGTTTTTGGCCGATGTTGGTAGATAGCCGCCGTGTTACGGTAATTAGTCCTGCTGTTAGGTAAAATAGGACTTACGCCAGCACAATATATAGCTTGACAAAAGTGACGATCGCCCGTTAAATAGAAATGAGCGATCGTCGTATTTAAAATTTTGCAAGATGCCTTCGATACCCGCTTGACTTGGATGTGGATCTCGATTCAAATGTTGCGATCGCACGGACAAGTTCGCAAAATTCTTATATTTCCGACTGCTGCGCCTCCAGCCAAGCCTGCAAATCCGCCCCAGTAGCAAAATCCAACAGCGCCTCACTCAAATCTTCGAGTATCGGCAAGGGCAGATTAGCAACGCGCGATCGCATTTCCTCAGACATTTCCTGCTGTAACCGACGAGTCAATTGTCGGACAATCAGCGCACAGGCTTCTGCTTGTCGTCCTTGCTGTAATCCTTGCTGCAATCCTTGCTGCAATCCTTCCGCTTTAGCTTCTTGATAGAACCTCGTTTCCTGTAGTGTAATTCCCAACATCGATTCCACCTCCGCTCGACTTAACTGTGTAAATTTGTATGACATAATAGTCGTCAATAGTTCTATTATGTCACGGCTGGCTTCTGGGGCAACTTCTTGCTCCATTCGGCTCAGCAAATATCTTGCTTCTGCTGGTGCTTGAGCCTCTTCGACAGTCGTCAACACCATCAGCGCAATTCCCAAAGGCAAGGCCCGAATATCCCCCAACTCATCTAAGCACACCCGATGCACTTGATTGCTGTTGAGCAGAGCTCGATAAGGATAAACATCGCTTTGTTCAATGCTACGAGATGGATAAATCACCACAGCTTGCCAATCGCTATAACGACTGCGATTGCGGTAAAAATATAAAAATGATTCGCCAAACAACCTTTCGTAAAGTTGTTCATCTTTTTGAAACTGAACTTCACAAAAATAGACGATGCCTGCACCTTCAGATTCTGGTGGCAAAAATACGCCATCAATTTCAAATTTAGGTTCTTTGACTGCAACCGAGTCAAAGCGATAATTGGCAGCATTTGCTGGAGTTGTAGCCAGTAGATCGAACAGTAAAGTTGGCGCTTGCCCGAACATTTTGTAGAAGATTGAATCTCGTCGCATGAAATATTTGCAAAGAAAGAGAGATTAATTAATAATACATCATGGGATTGGCAGATTCCTAATATGATATAAGTCCTGTTATTGTCGTTGAAGCTGTTGCGGATTGTTTCCTAACTGACTTTCGGCCCGTTTTTTTGCCTCCACAGCCGCTCCATAATCCGGCTTGTAGCGAATTGCTTTGTCGTAAGAGCCGATCGCATCTCCGAATCTTTTCACCGCTACAAGGGCGTTACCGCGGCTGTACCAGGCTTCCGAATAGTCCGGTTTGACATAGACAGCTTCGTTGTAAGAGGCGATCGCATCTTCGTACCGCTTTAAATTGTACTGAGCATTACCTCTATTGTACCAGCCTTGAGATTCTTTCGGATTTAAATCCAAGGCTTTACTGTAACACTCAATAGCTGATTCGTACTTGCGTAATTCGTGGTAAGACCAACCTAAATTATACCATGCTTGATGATAATCCGGTTTTAATTTAACAGCTTTTTCGTAAGCTTCTACCGCTTCTTCATGTCGGCGCATTTTCAGCAAAGCTATGCCTTTACTATACCAAGCTTGATAAAAATTAGGCTGAAACCGCACGGCTTTTTCATAAGCTTCAAAAGCTTCTTGGTTTTTGTTCAATTCTAGGAAAACATTGCCTAAATTGTACCAAGCATCAGAATTGTCGAATTTAATTTCAACTGCTTTTTGATAGGATTCTACAGCGCGATCGTACTGTTTTAAATTTTGGTGAGCTTGGCCGCGATTGTACCACGCAAGGTACAAATTTGGCTGAAAATGTACGGCTTTTTCGTAGGATGCGATCGCCTCTTCATACCGCTGCGAGTCTAACAAAGCATCGCCTCTACCTTCCCACGCTGCGGGATAGTCTGGTTGGATTTTCAAAGCGTTGTCAAAAGATGCGATCGCCTCCTTTGACTGTTCTAACTTATCCAAAGCATAACCGCGTCCCGTCCAAGCCTCCAAATACTCCGGCTTTAATTCTATAGCTTTATCGTAGGCTGACTGTGATTCCTTGTATTTTTTCAACTCATATAAAGTTTTAGCTTTTTCCTGCCAAACTTCCGCATAATCCGGGCGGAGAGTTATGGCTCGATCGTAAGCTGCTAGAGCTTCTTCAAACTTGCTTAAATTGTAAAGAGTAATCCCTCGATTGTGCAAATCAGTTGCGTTAGCAGAATTAAAAGTATTGACACCATAAATTGATGCTATAATAGTGATACCAATAAAACTGGCAATTGCGCCAATTTTAAAATATAGTTTTTGTCGCGGTTTAGGCAGCTTTTTTGCAGCAACAACCGGAGGTAATATCGGAACAGTACCGCTGAAAGATTTTTGCAACTCTTTAATAGCTTCCAGTGTTTCACCAGCACTGGAATAACGCTGCCGAAAATCGTACTTTACCATCCGATCTAAAATCTTGGCAAATTCAGGACTCACCGATGCTTTATCCTGCCAAATAATTTCCTCTGTATCAGGATTTTTCGGCATTTGGTGGGGATTGATGCCCGTGAGAAACTGAATTGCGATCGCACCTGCTGCATAAATATCGCTGCTGAGTTTCGGATTACCGTGAGCTTGTTCGCTGGGCATATAACCGGGAGTACCGATGCTCACACTTAGGCTATTCTTGGGCTGAGGATTAGTAATTTGAGTAGTAATTTCCTTGACTGCGCCGAAGTCAATTAACACTAACTTACCATCTCGATCTCGGCGCAGGATATTGCGCGGATTGACATCCCGGTGAATCACATTTTGCTGGTGTACAAAATCTAAAATTTCCAGAACTTCTTGTAATATACAAATGACTTCATCTTCCTTCATACCTCCCACATTTCCAGGAGAACCCCCCCCTGCGCCGCCTTGGTAAGGGGGGGTTTGGGGGGGTGTAATTTCTTGACTTAAATCGTGGCCTTCGATAAATTCTTGAACGAGATAAAACTCTTGATTTTCTTCAAAGTAAGCAAAAAGTTGCGGAATGCGATCGTGATTTCCCAACTTATATAAGACTTGTGCTTCCGTATCAAACAAACGTCTTGCTATCTGTAAAGTTTCGGGATCGGTTGCTTGAGGTTTAAGCTGCTTGACGACGCACAGGTGATTACCTGGTAGCTGCTTATCTTCAGCTAAATAAGTTTGAGCAAATCCGCCGCCTCCCAAGTGACGGATAATGCTGTAGCGAGTGCCGAGTGTGATTCCAAGCATGAAATTTACCTGATATTTCCGAGTTTTTCTCCCCTTTCGGAGTAAAACAGGGGTTTGGGGAGAGGTTTTGTATCTGATTCAGTTTAACTAATTTGCGATCGGCTTTACAGCAGAAAGTCTATGAAAATACCAGTAGATTCTGCTGACAAGTGGTAAAATAGTCAGCTAATCATCTTTGCTCTGACAGTTTTACTTCAAAAAAGAGTGGTTAGTTTATTGAGAATTAACCTCCAACCAAGCAGTCAAATCTTCCGCGTTGGAGAAATCTAACAGGGCTTCTGTTAAATCATCCAATTTGTCGATCGACAATTCGCCGATCTGGGTTTGAACATCCGGGTTTAGTTGACCTAAACGGCGATTCAGCAAACGCATAGTTAACTCTATTTGTCCTTGTTTCTTGCCTTCTTCCCTGCCTTCTTCCCTGCTTAGAGCCACAGAACCCTCCTGATCTTGAATCAAAAACTCTTGCTCTTGCAACATATCAAATTCCTCTCGTGTCAAACTAACTTGATTCGCAATTTCAAAAGCTCTCTGAATTTGCGGAACTGTAGCCATTGCTTGAGGTACTTCATTCAAACTTCCAGTAGTTTTAATAAAGTAAATCCACTTGTCGGCGATTGTTTTTAATTCCTCCAATTCTTTCTGGAATTTTGGCAACTCTACGAATACTAACTCCATCTGATTATCGGGATAATCAGACAGGCGAGTTCTTTCTTTGAAAATAAAATGCGAAATCACATCTTGAGAATCATCAAACATTTTAAAATCTGTGATAGTCAAAGCAATCACGGGCCGCAATTGTCGGTAAAGTTCTCCCATTGTTAGTTGCAGTGCATAAGTTTTGGCAGCATTGTACAAAACTCGCTTGCTAAATGCCTGCACGTTCAAAACTTGCATTTCGATAATTACAAATGTGCCGTCGTTTAGTCTGGCTTTGACATCTAAGTAGCTGTTTTTAAGTCCGACTATCGGAGGGACTAAAGAAGGATCGATGATTTCTAAACTTTCAACGATGGCTTCCCCGTCATAAAGCAGGGCATTTAAGAAACTAATCAGAATATCTGTATTTTGATTCGAGCCAAATATTCTCTTGAAGGCAAAGTCAATTTTGGGATTGATGAATCTCATGTTATTCTTTTCACCTCAGATAGTTAGAGTGCAGGCTGTGCACTTTACTTTGATTTAACATGGTTTAGACGCATGGGCTAGAAACCCGGTTTCTACGATTTTTGCCAACAATCAGGATAAATCTACGAAGAAACCGGGTTTCTGAAGTCGCAGGTACCTCAGTCTAATTTTAGTTTAAAGGGCTTTCAAAATCTGATCGTCAACGGAAAAATCTATCTCAGCTTTGTCCCTTCCCGAAACTACATAATCATTCTGAAATGAATCTTTCAATCCCGAAACTAAGTCAAACTCCGGTTTCCAGTTAAGTTCGGTGACAGCTTTATTAACTGAGGCGAAAAAGTGCTGCAATCTCATGGGGAAAGCTTTCTTTTTACCAAAGTCAAATTGTTTCGGATCGTAGTGTACAATCTTAATAGCATCGGGTGATTTGCCTGCGGCTTGAATGCAGGCGCGCGCTAAACCATCAAAGGTGACAAATCGATCGCCCGAAACGTTGTAAATTTGCCCGATCGCCCTTTCGTTACCCAAAACCCCCGCCATCGCCATCGCCAAATCCTGACAGTGCCCCAACTGCGTGAAGTGCATCCCGTTACCAGGAATCGGAATCGGGCGATCGCGCGCAATGCGATCGAAAAACCAAGCCTCCAAATCGTTATAATTTTGAGGGCCGTAGATGTAAGTCGGGCGGATCGAAGTCCAAGGCAAACCGGACTCTGCCAAATAATTTTCCGTGTCGCACTTACCCAAATGTCGGCTTTTCGGATCCGTAGCGTCTCCTTCGATATGAGGCATTTGGTCGGATTTCAAATAAACCCCCGCAGAACTCATATAAACAAAGTGCTGCACCCGCCCCTTAAATATCTCAGCTAAAGGCTTTGTATCGCTCAATTCCCGACCGTTGTTGTCAAAAACCGCGTCAAACTCAACCGCCGATAACTGTTCTTGCAATTGTGCAACATTTGTGCGATCGCCCAAAATCTGTTTCACCCCCGCAACCGGCACAGGCTTATTGCCCCGGTTAAACAACACCACTTCATGCCCTTGTGCTGCTAAAATCTTAGTAAGATAAACCCCAATAAACCTAGTACCGCCCATCATTAAAATTCGCATTATTGCCCATGCTCCTTAAAGTTAGTGTCAATATATTACAATAAAGCGAGTAAGCTGTTGCAGCATTTAAATTGTATGTCAAAAAACAATCAAACCATGAGTGGGATGGGCTTCTAGCCCGTCCCGAATAATACAGTTTAAATTAGTAGTAACAGCTTATCTTGCTTTGCCAACACTTCACGATCGCATCAAGCTTAAAGAAACCGGGTTTTTAAACCGAATATCCGGGCGGAAACCTCTGTATTTTCGTAAAAAACCCGGTTTCTACGTACAGAAAAACTCCAATTGTGCGATCGATCAAAACAAACATAATTTTAACTCACCTAACATAGTCCTATGCAAGTTCCTAGGCTGCACCCAGAAACAATCGAAGAAGTCAAACAACGAGCCGACATAGTAGATGTTATTTCCGGTAGAGTTATCTTAAAAAAACGCGGCAAAGAATTCGTCGGCTTGTGTCCATTCCACGACGAAAAATCTCCCAGTTTCACCGTCAACCAAGCCAAACAAATGTACTATTGTTTCGGCTGCGGTGCAGGAGGCAATGCCTTTAAATTCCTCATGGAATTAGAAAAACGCTCCTTCAGCGAAGTCGTATTAGAATTAGCTAAAAATTACCAAGTCCCCATCAAAACAGTCGAACCTGAACACCGACAAGAATTGCAGCGCCAAATTTCTTTGCGGGAACAACTCTATGAAATCTCAGCACTAACCGCCAAATTTTACGAACACGCTTTACGGCAATCTCAAGGAGAAGAACCCTTAGCATATCTCAAATCAGAACGCAAGCTCAGCGAAGAAACTATCCAACAATTTCAACTAGGTTATGCACCTCAAGGTTGGGAAGCACTTTACAGTTATTTAGTAGAACAAAAAAACTATCCGGCGCAATTAGTAGAGCAAGCAGGATTAATTGTACCGCGCAAATCAGGCGGAAGTGGCTATTACGATCGCTTCCGCAACCGCATCATGATTCCCATTCGCGATACCCAAGGCAGAGTCATCGGTTTCGGCGGCAGAGCTCTCGGTGACGAACAACCTAAATATCTCAATTCTCCCGAAACAGAACTATTCGACAAAGGCAAGACTTTATATGGCTTAGATACAGCCAAAACAGCCATTAGCAAAGCCGATCGCGCGATCGTCGTAGAGGGGTACTTTGATGCGATCGCACTTCAAGCAGCGGGCATCTCCAACGCCGTCGCTTCCCTCGGCACAGCCCTGAGTTTAAACCAAGTGCGGCAGTTATTGCGGTACACTGACTCTAAACAAATTATCCTCAACTTCGACGCCGACAAAGCAGGAACCAAAGCAGCAGAGCGTGCCATTGGAGAAATAGAACAACTCGCCTATCAAGGAGAAGTACAACTGCGAGTGCTCAACATTCCCGACGGCAAAGATGCCGACGAATATCTCAAAACCTACTCCCCAGAACAATATCGAGAATTGCTCGACAATTCCCCATTGTGGCTTGATTGGCAAATCCAACAAATGCTCGTCAATCAAGATTTGAAGCAAGCGGATACTTCCCAACAAATCACCAAAAGAATCATTAAATTATTAACTAATATTACTGACGACAATCAGTTATCACATTATCTGCAAAAAAGCGCCGAAATCCTCAGTAAAGGAGATTTTAGACTCACAAAGATGATAGCAGAAAACTTGCTCAATCAAGTAGTCAGCGATTGGGGACAGCGGCTGAATCAAGACGAAGCATTGACAATGCCACTGTTAATTAGAAACAAGCTGAAGCCGAGCAAACAATATAAAAAGCAGCGTGCAAGCAGCGACAGCAAAAGTTCAAAAACAGGCTTTTCAGTAGCAGCCCGCAGTCTGTTAGAAGAAGCAGAAGCACAATTATTGCAGATTTATTTGCACTGTCCCGAATACCGTCAAGAAGTCAGAGAAGCCATAGAAGCTAGAGACGTGCAGTTTAGCCTTTCTCATCACAGATTTTTGTGGCACCTAATTTTGAATGCAGAAATACTGCACAACATCTATTTACAAGCAGCGCCTTCTGAGTTAATATTAAAATTACAAGATAGCTTTATTGAATATCCGACTCAACTCAATCAAATCTCGCATTTATTTCACTTAAACGAGTTTTCGGAAAAAAATGTGTATCGCGCGCCTTTAGTTATTCGATCGGCGATCGCCTGTATCGAGCAAATCATCAGCATCAAACGGCGCCGGATTGCCCTCGATATGTGGAAAAAAACCGATGCTGCTATAGAATATTACCAACAACTGTGCGCCGAACAAGAATGGATAGAAGAATTAGAGAGGCTGCGTCAAGTTAATTTTTACGACTTAACCTCTGTACCTTGGGGCTAATAAGATTTTAGAAGACACGGCGGTTTCAACCGCCGTCTTATAGCCTTTCTCAAAAAGGTGAGGTATGACTGACAGGTTATATAACCACTGAAACCAAGAGGGCTGAAGCCCAACAACATACCTCATCTTTCTGAGAACCGCTATATCTTTTAATAATCACAAAACAGAGTTTCGCGAGTCTCTCTACCAGTCACCGGATTAGTACCTTTGGCAACCTTACAAAGCTTTTCGATCATATCGTCTCGGAGGAGAGTCTCAGTAAAATCAGCACCGTCAATCACAGCTCCTTCCAGTCTGGTATTGTAAGCAAAAGCACCCTCAAGGATAGCATTAGTTAAATTAGCTTTCATCATGCGAGCCAAATCCAAAGTCGCACCCCTTAAATTAGCGCCTTCAAAATTTGCCTCTTCCATATTGGCGCCAAACAGACTTACGCCTCCTAAATCTGCATTGGTAAAATTGCTGTTGCGAAGATTGGCTTTATTAAAACTGTCGTTAGTCAAAACTTGTCCGCTAAAATCAGCGCCAACTAGGATTTCTTTGTCACGATCCAAGGCGAAAGCAGGTGCGGGATTGATGGCGATCGCCCCAGCGGCAATTACTGCTAAAATAACAAAACTCAGCAAGAAATTATAAATATTTTTGCGATGTTGGCGAATTCCAGAATTCATAAGTTAAAGCTAATGGGCAGCAATGACAGTTCAGAATTGAATTCTACCAGAAAGCGCTCCTCTTCGGTGGTTCCCGCCGCCTCCAACTCTCCCCAACCGACAAACTCTCGGGATCTCGGCACGTTGGGAGAAAACTTAGTCGCCCAGTGGTTACAGCAGCAAGGTTGGGAAATCCTGCACCGTCAGTACCACTGTCGCTGGGGAGAGATTGACATCATCGCCCTCGGAAGAGATGAAGAGGGCGAAAAAAACCCAGGAATTCCCGATCGCCAATTCCCAACATTAGCCTTTGTAGAGGTGAAAACTCGCCGTCGTGGAAATTGGGATGCTGGGGGAATCTTGGCTGTTAGTGCAGCAAAACAAGCCAAACTTTGGCAAACCGCCGAAATATTTTTAAGCACTCGTCCAGATTTAGCAAATAATTCTTGTCGGTTCGATGTCGCCTTAGTCAGGTGCGAGCCTTCGCGGCAAAAGACCAAGCAAATATTACCACCAACGACAGCGAACTCTCAATCCGCCCTTGCCGGAAACTACCGGCTTACCCTGCAAGAATACATTCGATCGGCTTTTAGTGATTAGAAATGTCAAATTAAAAATTACAGGCTAAAATTAAAAAGTAATACCGCTTGGTAATTTTTAATTGTTAACTTGCCTTGACTATGGCCCATTGGTTTCTTCATCTTTAACGGACATGGAAAAAGCGTTAACTCCTCTGCCCCTCTTGCCTTCTCCCGCTCGGACTCTGCGATCGCAGGCAATTTATCTGCTTCCCAGTCTAGGCCAAAGTTTCCGGGCAATATCCCAGACCCTTGACAAACTGCTGGCGAAACGCTTCAATTTCTTTGCGGTCTGGGCTTCCGTGACAAACCACGGCCACCTGGTAGCGGCGCATCACGCTCAGCGGCGACTGTCCCGTTTCCAAGCTCCACAGTGCCATTTGCAAGCGAATTTCAGGATCGTAAGGAATCCCGACTTCGTTCATAAAAGCCCGAAAATCCCCGTGCATTTCTGGAGTCAAATATTGGCTCATTTTCACCTTCACGACCCAGCCGTCAATTTGGTGAATAACAGTGATAAATTGCAAAGGAAGATGACTAGCCGTGCGTAGGTAATCCACGACTCTCAGAGTGAGGCTAGTATTAGCGATGTAGTAGAGGTATTCCATAACTATCCTTCGAGCAAAGCTGATGCTACACCTCTATCGTCGCGGGCTATACCCGCCACCACAAGGGGAAAAGCACCCGACTTGGGATGGGGGTTTTTACCCAATTTGTTACCGAGTTGACAGATTTTTGACAGGAATTCACCCGATGACAGAGATTGACTGGTCTTTGGACGCTTATGACTACGAACTTCCGCCCTCGTGCATTGCCCAAAATCCGGTAGTGCCGAGGGACAGTTCTCGGTTGCTGGTGGTAGATTCTCCCAGCAGCCACCAACACCGGATTTTCCACGATTTGCCGGATTTGCTCGAACCCGGAGACTTGCTGGTACTTAACAACACCCGTGTTCTGCCAGCGAGGCTCTACGGGCACAAACCGAACGGCCCGGCTGTGGAGATATTGTTGATGGAAGAACGCCAGCACAACTGCTGGCTGGCTTTGGTGAAACCGGGGAAACGCTTAAAGTTGGGAGCCAAAATTGAGTTTGAGCCCGCCTCCTGTGATGACTCTGCGGAAGGGCCTTGCTGTTGCCTTCCCCAGGCTGTGGCAGTCGATCGTCGATTGACTGCGACAGTTATAGACAGGGACGAGCAAACTGGGGGACGGCTGTTAGAGTTTGACATCCCTAGAGATGCGACTCTGACGAAGTTTTTGGATGAATACGGCCACGTACCCCTGCCTCCGTACATCGACAAGTCCCAAGCTGCGCCGGAACAGTACCAGACTGTTTATGCCGAAAAGCTTGGGGCGGTGGCGGCTCCGACAGCAGGGTTGCACTTCACCGAAGAATTGTTCAGCCGCTTGGAAGAGCGGGGAATCGAAAAAACTTTTGTCACCCTCCATGTGGGAGTAGGAACGTTTCGCCCGGTGGAGGTTGCAGACGTGACGACTCACAAAATGCACGGCGAATGGGTGGAAGTACCGGCCTCCACCGTCGAGAAAATCCGCGAAACTCAAGCCCGAGGCGGGCGGATCTTTGCTGTGGGTACGACAGCAGTGAGAGCTTTAGAGGGAGCTGCGGCGGCGAGCGAAGATTTTTCGTTGCAGCCTTTTTGCGGCCAGACAAATTTGTTTATTTATCCGGGTTACAAGTGGAGGGTTGTAGACGGGATAATTACCAATTTTCATTTGCCGCGCTCTACTTTGATGATGATGGTAAGCGCGATGATTGGAAGGCCTCGGCTGTTGGATTTGTACCGAGAGGCGATCGAGAATCAGTACCGATTTTATTCGTTTGGCGATGCCATGCTCATTTTACCGGAGGCAAGGAACGATTAACTCATATCTGGCACCATTCTCAAACTTTCTTTTAGGGCGGCCCAAAGTGGCCACCCCACAAGAAAATATATGTGTTCTCCAACAGCCGGCAAAGCCTGTTAACCGAGAATGGTGCAAAATATCAGAAATGCCAATTGTTAATTTTTAATCTATTTATTCTTCCTCCTCTTCTTCATTACCGGGATACACGAAGCTGTTGGAACGCCCAGTCAGAACTGATTTGCCGAGAGACAGAGCTTTCTGAGCTGCCACTACAGCTTTGCGCTTCCATGTGGCTTTACGCATATTCTTCTTGGATTTGGAGGTTTTCTTCTTAGGGACTGCCATGACGCTAAATACTTTCTGGTTGTATAGACAAACAAACATTCTAGCCGATTTTGCCTCGCTGGCTCGACAAACCACAACAAGCAATATCCAGTAGTAGGGTGCGTCAGCGACTAGCTTGTCGAACAACACATAAAATCCGCCAACTGACGCACCCTACATTTCTCTGTGACAAGTAGTAGGGTGCGTCAGCGATTAGCTTCTCCAACAACACGCCAAATCCCCCAACTGACGCACCCACTCCAGCTTAGGAACGAAAATTTAATAACTTAGACTCTTAAAAGTGGGATGGGCGTCCCGCCCGTCTATAAGGGACGGGCGGGACGCCCATCCCACAATCATTAAAATTGTAAGTTATTTAATTCTCATTCCTTAAAGCTCGTGAAAATAGTACATCACGACGCCACTAACTGGGTCGTTCTCGATGCTGACATAACCGGTTTTGAGCATTGCCGTGAAAGCCTCTTCCACTTCGGCAAAAGTAGCGCCGGTTGCCATCACCCCTTGAGTGACAGATAATCTTGCATTTTTTGTATAAGCTGCCTTCAGGAGTTTAATCCCTAACTGTTCGGGGGTTGGCTTCTGGTATGTCGAGGCGATCGCCCCACTGGTGGAAGATAGCGGTATACCTTGGGGAGATACCCCGAGTTTGCCCCTGATAGTGGCATTGTGCTCGTCCACCATCTGCGGCAGAAGTAGCAAGTCAAACAATTGCCCGAACCCAAATAACCCAAAGGTACACAGCCACAGCAAACCCGTGCCAATCTTGCCGTTGTAGAGGCGGTGGAGTCCGAATGGGCCGAAAAAACAAGCTGCCCATAAAAGGTAACTAACACCTAAATTGCTCATTTTATGCCCGTCCTGCCTGGTTATTTAACTATTGCGCTCCCTCAATATATATTTTGTGGTTGGCGATCGGGTGTTTCAAAAGCTTGACACGGGAATTTATTTATGCTGTATCCTATAAATTGACAACAGGCAGAATTTTGTTCCCGAATCCCTTCTGTTTCAAAGCCCATAAGTAATTGTGCGTAGCAATTCTTAACGCCAGCAACATCTTTCCGGGTCGAGAGCTTGGTAAACTGGAGGGCGTGGAAATTTCAGCAGCTTTGACCTGAATTCCACAGAGAGCGCCAAAGTGCGCCGCACAGCGCTGGTCGGAGATACAAGGGCGATCGCCCGCAGTACCCGAAATCTCAAACAAGCGAGCAATTATAAGCAAAAAATCCAATAAACATATGGTAGATTCCCTCAAAAAACCCGCTTTTGCCGAGCAGCAAGAAGCGAAAACCCCAGCCAAAGAAACTATTCTCACACCGAGATTTTACACAACAGACTTTGACGAGATGGCCAAAATGGACATCTCGGTAAACGAAGCCGAACTCGAAGCAATTATCAAAGAGTTCCGCGTTGACTACAACAAAACCCACTTCGTGCGGGATGCCGAGTTCGATCAATCCTGGGAACACATCGACGGCGAAAAGCGCAAGTTGTTTATTGAATTCCTCGAACGCTCTTGTACCGCTGAGTTTTCCGGATTCTTGCTATACAAAGAATTGGCACGCAAACTCAAGGACAAAAATCCGGTACTCGCCGAAGGTTTCTTGCTCATGTCCCGCGATGAAGCGCGGCACGCCGGATTCCTGAATAAAGCGCTGTCGGACTTTGGTTTGTCCCTAGATTTGGGTTTCTTGACAAAGAGCCGTAGTTACACATTCTTCAAGCCGAAGTTTATTTTCTACGCCACTTACTTATCCGAAAAAATCGGTTATTGGCGCTACATCACGATTTATCAGCACTTGAAAGCGCATCCTGAAGATCAGATTTATCCGATTTTCCGATTCTTTGAAAATTGGTGTCAGGATGAAAACCGCCACGGAGATTTCTTCGATGCGGTGATGAGAGCTCAGCCTCAGATGTTGAATGATTGGCGCGCTAAGCTGTGGTGCCGTTTCTTCTTGCTGTCGGTATTTGCGACAATGTATCTCAATGATATCCAGCGCGGTGGTTTTTATCGATCGCTCGGACTCGATGCTCGCGAATACGACATTGAAGTGATCAAAAAAACCAACGAAACAGCAGGCCGCGTTTTCCCCGTCATGCTCGACGTAAACAATCCAGAATTTTATGAACGGTTGGATGTTTGCCTCAAAAACAATCAGCAATTAACCGCGATTGTTGAGTCTAAAACTCCGAAAGTTTTGCAATTGTTCCAAAAATTGCCTCTGTATCTGTCCAACGGTTGGCAGTTGGTGAAACTGTACTTCATGAAGACGATCGAATCACCTTCTGTTGAAGGTGCAGTCCGTTAAGTTTTAATTTTCGAGCCTCTGTTACGGCGGTTCTGCGATGGCAGAGCCGCTTTTTTTTGGTATAATGTTAGTCTCATTTTGATGCGCGTCGCTCTGAGGATATTATGGTTGTACAAACAGAAAAACGCTACTGCACTCCCGAAGAATATCTGCAATTAGAGGCAACTGCGGAGTTTAAAAGTGAATACCGTGATGGAGAAATAGTGCCAATGACAGGTGGAACAACGAATCACAATGAAATCGCAGGTAATTTTTATGCCCGCTTTAAATTGACTTTGGGAAGGCCGAACTATCGCGTGTATATGGGTGACGTGCGTTTGTGGATATCGCAATATCGCCTTTACACTTATCCCGATGTCATGGTGATTTCTGGAGAGCCTGCTTATGAGGGCAGCGGTACGACTACGGTAACTAATCCGGTGCTGGTTGTTGAGGTTTTGTCAAATTCAACCAAAAATTACGATCGAGGCGATAAATTTCAGTATTATCGATCTATCCCCAGTCTTCGAGAATATATTACGATCGACCAATATAAATGTTATATCGAACAATTTGCTAAAAATTCAGAAAATAAATGGGTATTAACAGAATATACAACGGCTGATGAAGTTATGACATTAAGTGCGAGCGAATTTCAAATTCAATTGAGCGAACTTTACCAAGGAGTTAATTTTGAGATGAAGGGTGATTCAACAGTTGACAGTTGACAGTTGACAGTTGACAGTTTGAGAGCCACCTCTACCTAGAAGGAAGAGGATTGGAGTAATGAATAGTCTGATTTTAATTTCTCCCTCAAGGGGTTCCGGCTTTCAACCAATTCTTTCTGGTAATATGCGATCGGGAAGACGCAACTCTTTTGTAGACTACAAAGCAGATGCACACAACTGGATAACTTTGATGACAGTTATAAATTGTAGGGTGCGTCGCTCACTGGCAGCCTGGTTGAGGGCGAGAATTATTCGTGGCGACGCACTCTACGTCGTTATTAATCCCGGTTATAAATTGTAGGGTGCGTCGCTCACTGGCATCCTGGTTGAGGGCGAGAATTATTAGTGGCGACGCACCCTACGTCTCTGGTTTTTCGTACTAAATTGATGCTGATTTTTCATCAACTTTATCAAAATTCAGGGTTTTAAAACCCCGCTGTCAACTGTCAACTGTCAACTGTCAACTGTTTACCGCCATTCACCCTGAAGCGTAAACGCCGCCCAATAATAGGGAGACTGCCACTGTTTCTGCTGCAACATTTCCAATTGCGCCGCCCTTAAAGCTGCTGCTGGCGTTAACCCTTTTTTCAGCATTCCCTGATAGAAACTCGACATTAACTTCGAGGTTCCTTCATCATCCACACTCCACAAACTCACCACCACTCGCTTCGCCCCAGCATACATAAATCCTCTCGTCAATCCCACCATGCCTTCGCCTTGAATGTTCTGCCCCAATCCGGTTTGACAGGCACTTAAAACTACTAATTCTGCTGCTAATTTGAGATTGAAAATATCCGTAAGCCGCAGGAATCCGTTTAAGGGTTTGCCATTTTCGTCTACTAAGGACATGAGGATTCCTGATAATTCCGGGTTAGTGCTATTCGCGAAACCGTGGGTGGCAAAATGAATGATTTTATATTGGCTTAAATTCGGGCTGGTGGCTGTGGCGCGACTGGCTGCAAAATCCAAAGATTCGGTGCGAGAATTGGCAGGAACTAAGGCTTGAATGATTTGAGCTTCTTGGCGAGTGAATTTTAAACGGTCAAACTGTACGTTATTGTTGCCTCGGGAGCGACTCAAACCGGGATTTGCTGATTCTACCGCTTGCTCAGTGGTGGCTGAAGAATAATTTTTAATTCGTTCGTCGTTACCGCTAAAAACTGGATCGGCGAGAATTGCTAAAGTGCGAGTAGGGGCTTGTCTGTCGCTATAGTTTTGTCTTAAGATTCCCAAGGTGGAAGCGGAAGGCAACAGCACAATTTCATGGTTTACTATTAAAGGCGGATTCCCATTTTCACCGGATTTTCCGGGGAGCGAAAGGGCGGCAAAGGGAAGATAATTCAAAACACCATCGCCAACAATCAGCAGGCGTTTTTGACCGAGTTGGGCAGCAACGGGCTGTAAAATAATTTGACTGAGGGCGTTGTTAGCTTCAGCGACTCGATTGGGGATGTCTCGGTAGCGCGGATCAGTGACAGCAGCACGAAAGTTTTTGGCAGTTGTCTCGATTTCGGCAGCTTTTGGTAATTCATAACTGGTAATGCTGGTTTTCGTCACAGCCCAGAGATAGCTGCGGTCTTTTCCTAAAGAATACTGGAGTAAAATTGTATTCTCGTCGAGGATTTGTTGTTGAATCTGTGAAAGAGTTAGGGGTTGCGGTTGGGTGAGGGCGGCGTACCGGGGGCTGGTGGTGCGGATTTGGGTTTGAATGTCCTGATATTGTGTGATTAAAGTTTGCCGCTGTTGTTCTAATTCTGCTTCTTGGGCGGGAGTGTGGTTGGGGCGATTTAGAACTTCGATTCGTCGTTTTTCAAGGGCATCGAGTTGCTGTTGTAAACTGCGTTCTCGCTGCAATAATTCTGGGGCGACACCTTGACGAATATCGGCGTTTGCTTCTTGCAAAAGTTCGAGGAGGCTGCGGGCGCGGGAACGTTCGCTGGCTTCAAAGGCTTTGGTATTGTAACCAGATTTGGGTTGGGTTTTGTGCAGTTGCATTAACAGGTCAATGTAGAACTGGTAATAGTTTTGTACGGTGGCAAAGTATGAGGTGCGGAGTTCTGGGCTAGCAACTTTGGTGCGAAGGCTTTCGATGATTTTGAGGGAGGTTTCAATGTCAGTGAGGGCTTCAGTGAGATTGCTTTGATCGCGTTTGGCAAAAGCGATGTTGTAAAGGCTGACAGCTTCCCCACTGCGATCGCCCACTGCCCGTCTCAGCGGAAGGGACTGGCTCAAATACTCTAGGGCTTTCTGCTTCTCTCCCAAATCTGAGTAGACACCGCCGATGTTGTTGAGGGTGGTAGCTTCCCCCACCGCGATCGCCTACTGCCCGACTCAGGGGAAGGGACTGGCTTAAATATTCTAGTGCTTTTTGTTTTTCTCCCAAATCATCGTAGACTAAGCCAATGTTGTTGAGGGTCGTAGCTTCTAGAGAGCGATCGCCTACGGCCCGACTCAGCGGAAGGGACTGGCTGTAATACTCTAGCGCTTTCTGTTTCTCTCCCAAATCTGAGTAGACTTTGCCGATGTTGTTGAGGGTGACAGCTTCTCCACCGCGATCGCCCGCTTCTCGATACAGTTTTAATGCTTCTTCAAACTTGGCGATCGCACCTTTTAAAGATTCCGCCGTCCCTTGCTGGTACAGTTGGAGCCCTTCTTTCAAGGATTTTTCAGCCGCAGCAGCAGTGTTTCCCCCTCCCTGCTGCGATACCCCTTGACTAATTTGCATCGCACTGGGTGCCGCCACCGCTGGAACTCCTAGGAGGATACTTGCACCTACAGCTATCCCCCAAACCCACAGCCTGAGATTCATAAACACCCGCCTTAAACAAGACCTTGTTAACCGGTATCATAGTCGATCGCACATTGTCATATGCGTTTTTCCTGCCTGGGTGCCAATTACATAGGCAGCATATTGTGAAACAATAGTCGCTACCGCCGATCGCCCCACGTGACAAGCATTATTGCCTGCATCGGGTTTGTAGCAGCGAATGTTAAAAGTCATAATAGTAATTTTTACGCTCTTTTCAACTGATTATTTTAAAATTAGCGATCGCCCCCAAATCTAGCATCTACTATTTTCGGTTATTTTATGCAACTCAACAAAAAACAATTCAACAGATCCACTCTTGTTTTTGGTCTAGGAATGCTCGGTGTGTTCCTATTTTCTTTGACTCTGCGCTTTTGGGAACTGGAGCGATTTAACGCCTTCGTATTTGACGAGGTTTATTACGCGAAGTTTGCCAACGATTATCTGACTAAAACACCTTTTTTCAACGCTCACCCGCCGCTAAGTCAGTACATAATTGCGATCGGCATTGCGATCGGCACCCACCTGCCCTTCGGCAAAACAGCCGTCAACGGTCTAGCCGGCTCAACGCTTTCCCCTTGGGATTACCGCTGGCTAAATGCTCTCACAGGCTCCTTTATTCCCCTAGTTGTCGGAGCCCTGGCTTATCAGCTAGTGCGCCGCCGCACCTTTGCTTTTCTGGCTGCTTTCTTTATCGCCTGCGACGGTTTATTTTTAGTTGAATCTCGCTACGCGCTCAACAACATTTATCTAGTTTTGTTCGGAATCTTAGGACAACTATTTATTTTAAAATCCGTAGAATCAGAAGGCAAAAAGCGGTGGCTTTGGCTGGTGCTAGCAGGAATAGGTTTCGGTGCTTCTGCTGCTATCAAATGGAATGGGCTGTGGTTTCTATTCGGTACGTATCTAATTTTAATCTGCGCTTGGGTAGTGCGTTTAATCCAAGGAAACCGAGGAGATGAAGAACAGAGTGCCGAGGTAAATCCTGCTCTCCTGCCGCCCGAAAGTCCCGTACAAAGACTGACTCAACTCAAATTCTTAGAAGTAATTTTGAGTCTAGCTGTGATTCCTGTTTTAGTTTACAGCATCTCCTGGATTCCTCACCTGCATCTCAATCCAACTCCCAACTTTTGGCAGATGCAAACGGAAATTTTGACTTATCACCAGCGGATTAAAAGCGGGCCTGACGTGCATCCTTACTGTTCGGCGTGGTACAGTTGGCCTTTGATGCTGCGCCCGATAGTCTACTTCTACAAAAGTATTAGCAGCAACGCACAATCCGATCCAGTTTTGCCGCCTTTACCCAGCGGTGTAAACCCGGTAATTCTTGATGTTCACGCGATGGGAAATCCTTTGCTTTGGTGGCTGTCAACTTTAGCTTTACTGCTAGTAATAGGAGTTTTGGTTCACCGGGTTTTAGTGTGGAGGGAAACGCGCCGGGTGGCTTCGGTTGAGGCGATCGAACAGCAGCGGCCGATTTTGTTTCCGCCGACTACTGAAATGTGGATGGCGCTGTATTTAATAGTTAATTGGGTGGCTAATTTGCTGCCTTGGGTGAAGGTGACTCGCTGCGTATTTTTGTACCATTATATGGGCTGTTCTGTGTTTGCAGCTTTAGGACTTGCTTGGTGGACTGACAGGTGGCTGCACAGCCCACAAACCCGCCTCCGAGGGATGGGGGTAACAATTATTTTTCTGGTTTTGGGTGCTTTTATTTTCTGGATGCCTCTCTATTTGGGATTGCCTTTGTCACAAATAGAATGGAAAATTAGGATGTGGCTTCCGTCTTGGGTTTAGATTAGAATATATCTCTCCATAAAAGCCTGTATAGGGCAGGCATCTTGCCTGCCCCACAAGAGTTTTTATAGATTTTCATAAAGACGAAATCTTATGTCTAAAAACTCTCCAAAAACCTCAGAGGAAATGGAAGCGATCGCCCGATCGCCCAATCTTGTCGAAATCAACAAATAAATCCGCGACTTGATTATAGATTATGCCATTGGATCTGCTATTTTGGGACTCAACCCGCTGCCGGGAAGTATGACGGTGACGCTACTGGTGGCGAGCGTGTTGCTATTAAAAATGATGCGGGATATTGGGGCAAAATGGGGCTATCCAAAAGGTCAAGATGCGCTGGCGATCGGAGGCAATCTGTTCGGGGGTTTGGGTTCTTTTTGGGTAGCGTTTATGGCTTGGATATCGATGTATGGTTTGGGTTTGTTTGTGCCGTTTGTGGGCGGTTTTGCGGTGGCTTCGTCGCTGTTTGCACTGACTTGGAGGGTGGGAAAGGCGACTCACCTTTATTATGCTAGCGGCCGCCAAATGAATGCAGCGGAACTCAAGGAAGTTTTCGATAGTTCTCAACCGGAAGGGGCGGCTTTGTTTGAGGCGAATATTGGGGCGATCGCCTTTCCAGCTCAAGTAACAGAAAATCCGATTAAATCTCTCACTGATGACTTGATAAATGGTAATATAAGTCAAGAGGAGTTTCAGGAAAAAATTAAAGACTTTATTCATTAATACCTGTCACCAAAATAAAACCATGAAATTCTCCCTAGATGTAGAAAACAACCCCGCAGGTTGGCCGGATCACACTCAGCTACCAGAATCCGACGGCACTTTTGTGAAAAACTTTCAAGAACATCCCCAAAGCATTCTGTTAACTGATTCTATTACTCCGATCCTCCAAAGCATTCATCCAGATGCTGATTACTGTATCGGTCAAGATAGCGGGATTTATTGGCGATTGACTGAGCCACTAGAGCGTGGTGCGGAAGCACCTGATTGGTTTTACGTGCCAAATGTCCCGCCAACATTTGACGGTCAAGTGCGTCGTTCTTATGTGATGTGGCAAGAGTTTTTAGCACCATTAATTGTGTTAGAATTTGTGTCGGGAAATGGTGCAGAAGAACGAGATAGAACGCCTTTGTTGCGAACTGGTCAACAGGAAACTAAACCTGGCAAATTCTGGATTTACGAAAATGTCATCCGTCCGGAATTTTACGGGATTTATGAGGTGACTAAGGCGAGTGTCGAAGTTTACCATTTAGTAGGCCGTAGCTATCATTTACTTCCGGCAAACGATCGCGGTCATTATCCAATTCCACCGTTAGGAGTGGAATTGGGAATTTGGCAGGGAAGGTATCAAAATGTTGAGTTACCTTGGCTGCGCTGGTGGGATAGTGAAGGGAATTTGCTGTTAACGGGCTTTGAAAGAGTTGAACAAGAACGGCAAAGGGCTGAACAAGAACGGCAAAGGGCTGAACAAGAACGGCAAAGGGCTGAACAAGAACGGCAAAGGGCCGATCGCGCTCAAGAAGAATTAGAGCAATTGCGCGCTCAATTGCGATCGGCTGGAATTGAACCTCAATTATGAGGGAAACCTTTGTTGACAGTGGGAAAGTAGCAATTAAGGACGAGGTGAGAAACTGGGTTTTTTATTAAAATCATTAGATTGCAGCCAGCAGATTAGGTAAAAAACCCGTTTTTTGATATAGCCTTTCGAGCGAAAGATGAGGTATGACTATAAATGAATTTTTTCATGCGACTTCGGTTACTATATTATACACATAAGAGGGCTAAAGCCCAACAACGTACCTGACTTTTTTGAGAACCGCTATATTGATATTTAGAGTTAGTGTATGACCAAGTATATTCCAGCAAAAATTACCTGCCTACGCTACAAAAGAAAGTAAGGTTTTCAGTAAGTCCTACGGTACAATTCATCCCGGTTTTTCAACCATCTACAGCAATATTGCCACTCAAACGCTGGACATTGCCAAAAAGCTGAATCCGTCGGTTCCTTGCTATCTATCGGGCCACAGTTTGGGTGCTGCGATCGCGACTTTGGCTGCGATCGACATTGCGGTGAATGTTCCTCGGTTGAAAAAGCAGGTGCAGTTGTATACTTATGGCAGTCCGAGGGTGGGCGATCCGGTGTTTGCGAGGGAGCACAATCGAGTTGTACCGAACAGCTATCGAGTGGTAAATTTGGCGGATGCTATTACGCTGGTGCCTTTTACGGTGTTCTTTAAGACTGAATATGTGCACGTGGGTGAGGAGTGGGCTTTTTTGGCGCCTAATGGGGATGTGATGCCGAATCATGTGGTGGATAGTTACAGAAGTGCGATCGACAAACAAGTCGAAACCAACAAACCCCGAACCTCCCCAAATTCCGGGTTAAAATAAACAGAATAATCCGGGCGAATAGAATTCGCGCCTATACAAACAATGTCCGCCTCCACGGACTCAATAAAAGAGATAAATGCCAATTTAAAGAAATAGTATAAAATAGACCTCTTGCAAAAATAGTTAGGACGATGCTCAAAGCCATCCCACAACAATCTTTTTTCTTGTGGGATGGGCTTCTAGCCCGTCCCAAAATTTGGTTAAAAGGATTTTTGCAAGAGGTTTAATGTAATTTTTAATGAATTTGATACGATCTCAAACACCAAATCAGCTTTTATTGATACTCTTATCTTCAGTCCACCTCCGCGGACATTGTTTGTGTAGCCCCGAATTCTATTCGGCGGGCTTTATTTGTGAAACATCGCAATTAATTCGGCGGGCTTTATTGGTGAAACAATACGTTTTATGTTTGAAACACTGCGCGATAAACTGGTTCCCCGCGTTTGAGAGTAGCAATTTCTCTTTCAGTGGCTACAGGCATGGGATTTTCTGCTAACCATTCACCGTTATTTGTGCGTTTAAAGCTAGGATGAGATGAAAAGCGATCGCACATTTCGACTTCTACTTCCTCAATATCCGATTGAATAAACACTTCGCCGCCAACAGCCAGATAAGTCGCCAACTCGCCGACTAATTCCTGCTGTACCACCCGCCGCTTGTGGTGCTTTTTCTTGAACCACGGATCGGGAAATTGAATGCTAACTCGCTGCAAAGTACCAGCGGGAAGTGTTTCTAAAATAGGCTTGAGAGAACTATTCGCATTACAAAACAAATAGTGCAGATTTGTCAAGCCTTTTTCGTCCCGCCAAAGATTTGCCTCGTCTACCAGAGGTTCCCGAATTTCTAATCCGAGAAAATTCCAATCAGCTTGTGCTTGCGCCATATGCCACAAAAACCTGCCTCTGGCGCAGCCGATATCTAAATGCAGTGGCAAATTTAAGTCGCTATATATTTTCGTCCAATCTGGGGGACTGGCGGATGTTTGATATCTCATCGATAGGGGATTTACGTGTTCCCGAACTCTAACTCTTGCCAATTTTGCTGTCTCCTGAATGTAATTTTTAACCGCTGATGCGGGCAGATTAACGTTGATTAACGCAGATATTTTTAGAAATGAAAAATCGCTGTCTTAGGATTTTTCATTTCTAATTATTGTATCAAGCTTCTGGTTCAATGCCTGCTGCTCTTAATTGTGCGGCTAGTCGATCGGCTCGCTGTCTTTCCCTTTCCACCATCTCTGCACCCCACAATAACATCTGTCCGCTTTCATCCCACCAGCGCAACCAATATCCGGTTCTTTCAGCCTTTGTTCCCTGCCAAACGCCTAGAAATAACCCAACTCCTTCTATCCAATAATGATTGTTTGCATCCGGCTGCTGTGCTTCATATCTTCCTGATGAATTCAACCGATACACTTCTAGCAATCCTGCCGCAGGCTCAAAAATACCATAGATTGGTACTCGCAGCATTTGCTCGTAAAAAAACCATTTTCCCGGGGGAAAAGTTGGTTTACTTGAATATTCGTCGTACTGATTAGCTGATAAAAACTCCAGCGCGATATCCGGGATTTCTCCTTCTAAGTTTGGGGTGTAACTGCGGCGAATTTCGGGGGCAGCAAGCGGTTGTACGTTGCGGGCATAAAACCAATCTGGCGCTTTGGTAACTAGCTTGTCGTTTAATGTCGCGCACACACACATATTCGGCGCAACTAAGATTCCCTCTAACAATAGTCCGGCAATTTCTAGGATTTCGCGCAGGGCGGCGGCGAGTAATGGTTGGTCGATATTTTCCACTGGTTCCTCGTCTAAGATGAAATCGTCTGGCAATTTTTCCCAGGTAATTTTTATGTCGGCTGTACTTACTGTCATAATATTTTACCTCTTAGCAAAAAATAGATTCAGCCTCCCCGCCATCAAAACTGTGCTGTTCCAGGTAAACTGTCAACTGTCAACTGTCAACTATCAACTGTTTACTGAGACTGCTGGAGTGCGGTTTGCAATACTTCCTTATGAAAGAGCGATCGCCCTACAATAAATTTTATCCTGTCTGGCGATAGTGCGGCGCCGTTGGCATAGTGATCCATCCAGGTTTTGCTGATTAAATAGGGATCTTCGGGCAATTCTGATAATAAGTATCCCGGCATTTCTAACTCGTCCATCAATTGGCTGACTTTGGGATCGTAGCTGAGGGCAAAACAGCGACATTCTTCGGATGCTGCCATAATTAAACTGTGGTAGCGCATCCCGATCGCCATTTCGACTCCCCGGAACACTCCTTTCAACTTTCTCGGATCGTCTAAACTAAGGATGCGGCTCCTTTTCGGCAGCGCTTCGTGCAAATGTTTGGCAATTTCTAAGTCGTGGGAAGCTTGGAAAGGCAGCAGCAAAATTAAGGTGCGAGTGGCTTTTTGAAAGTCAACTAAAGCTTGAGTTAGGATTGACAAACGGGCGGGTGTTAGTGTAGAGTGCGATCGCAAACAAACCGCAACTCTCGGCGACGGCAAATCCCACAAACCGGAGACGGGGGAATTTTCCAAAGCCCACACTGGATCGGGCGCTAATGTAAAGGGAATTTGCCAATCTGCAAGTATGGTAGCTGAGCCTTTATCGCGCACGCTGACGGCTGTGCATCCACCAAAACACCGCTGAGATAATTTACGAGTAATCTCACGATTTAAAGGGCCAATTCCCTGGGCCCAAGCAACAGTTTTTAAGCCCATCTGCTGCGCTAATCCCATCAAGCCACCATAGTAAAAAGGGCTGACAAGGCTGGTACTGTCTTGGATTAAACTACCGCCACCCCAGATTAGGGCGTCAGCGCTGCGGAGTGTATCGAGGACACCAAACGCATTCATGCGATCGCGCGCAGCTACTCCGTACCGCTGATTTGTCTCGACGGGATTGCCAGAAAGGACGATCGGCGTCACCCCATCTGGTAACATTTGCAGTAGCGAAGCCAACAGCGCCTCGTCGCCACCGTTGCCTTTACCATAATAGCCGCACAAAATTGCTCGCATTTCTACTCTTTGTTTGGAATCGAATATAACTATTACAATACCTAATTATTGTTACCAAAAGATTCTTTTTTAAAACAACAAAATATCGCAACCGCCCGATCGCTCTTCGCACAAATAACTTCATGAATAGCACCGCAAACCTGCTACCATAAATGGTGTAAATGTCAACCCTTTTCTAAGCGACCAGGCAAGTTGTCAAATCACGAAGTTAGCGAGCGGCGGACAGCACTAATGTAACGGTGAACTGTCAACTGCCAACTGTCAACTGCCAACTGCCAACTGCCAACTGCCAACTGTCACACATCTTCCTTCACAATACAAAAAATGCACGCTTTGTCAATTCCAACCTGGATTATTCATGTCTCTAGTGTCGTCGAGTGGATTGCCGCCATCTGGTTAATTTGGACTTACGGCGAAGTCACTAAAAACCGAGCTTGGTGGGGCCTTTCTGTCGGAATGCTGCCCGCCCTTGTCAGCGCTATGTGCGCCTGTACGTGGCACTTTTTCGACAACTCCCCAGCCCTAGAATGGATTGTTACCCTGCAAGCTGCGATGACTGTCATCGGTAATTTTACTCTGTGGGCGGCTGCTTGGTGGATTTGGCGATCGGCTCAGCAGTCAGTTGACAGTTGACAGTTGACAGTTGATAGTTGATAGGAAATCAGTCATTACTAACAAACTAAGGAGAAAAATCCTTGAAAAATAGCATTGTTTGGACAACATTGGCAGCTAGTTCACTGTTATTGACAGCCACATCTTTACTTCCCAGTCAAGCTAGTAATACATCCTTAATACTCGCCCAACAACCTAACTGTAAAAGTCCTCAAACGACACTGGATCAGAATGTGTGTTCCAGCCAAGAGTTTCAGGCAGCAGACAAAAAACTCAATCAAGTATATCAGCAACTTCAACCAAAACTCAACAGCAAACAAAAGCAGAGATTGATAGTCGCACAGCGAAGTTGGCTCAAGTTTAGAGATGAATCTTGCGATTATGAAGCAGGTTACTTTGAGGGTGGTAGCGTGGCTCCTTCTATCTACGGTTATTGCAGAGCCAGAGTCACAAAAGAACGTATTAAAGATTTGGAGGGTTATTTGGAACAAGCAAGTTTGTAAAAGTGCGTAGGCGTAAGCCAGGGCGTAGCCATCGCGATCGACAACAACTTACCCATTCTATCATCCATACCACAGCAAACTGATGTATTATGGTGTCATACCCCCCACCCTAAATTATCTTAAAAGTGATAATAAGCTTTGTTTTTTATTTTATCCTTTGACACGCCAATGGTGTAAGATTTAAAATCTAAAATCTACAATATAAAATCGCTATGTCTTTCGTTGGTTTGCACATTCACAGCGATTACAGCCTGCTAGACGGGGCATCTCAGCTACAGCAGCTAGCTGAACGGGCGGTGGAATTGGGGATGCCCGCGATCGCCCTTACAGACCACGGCGTGATGTATGGTGCGATCGAGCTAATCAAAGTTTGTCGAAATAAAAATATCAAGCCCATCATTGGCAATGAAATGTACGTCGTCAACGGCGACATCGAAGTCAAAGTTCGAGGTAGAAGAAAATACCATCAAGTTGTCTTAGCTAAAAATACGCAAGGTTATAAAAACTTAGTAAAACTTACCACAATTTCCCATTTAAAAGGAATGCCCGAAAGAGGTATTTTTGCCCGTCCTTGCATCAACAAAGAACTCCTCAAACAATACTCCGAAGGTCTCATTGTTACCAGCGCTTGTTTGGGTGGCGAAGTTCCCCAAATGATTCTGCAAAACAAGCTAGATACTGCCCGCGAAGTTGCCAAATGGTATAAAGAAGTATTTGGAGAAGACTATTATATAGAAATTCAAGACCACGGTTCCCAAGAAGACCGCATGGTTAATGTTGAAATCGTCAAAATTGCCCGCGAATTCAATATTAAAATAATTGCCACCAATGATTCTCACTATATTTCCTGCAACGACGTAGAAGCTCACGATGCTTTGTTGTGCATCAACACCAACAAACTGATTGAAGAAGAAAAGCGGATGCGCTACAGCGGCACAGAATATCTGAAGTCTGCTATGGAGATGGCGCAACTATTTCGAGACCATTTGGATGATGAAACGATCGAAGAGGCGATCGAAACCACCCTAGAAGTAGCAAACAAAGTATCAAGATACGATCTAACAGGAGAAGCTCGGATTCCCACAATCCCAATTCCCCCAGAACATACCGCCGATACCTATGTAGAAGAAATATCTTGGCTAGGATTATTAGAAAGACTCAAAGCCCGTACCAGAAATGAAATCCCCCCAGTCTACAAACAAAGACTAGAATATGAGCTAAAAATGATTCAGCAGATGGGTTTCTCTGAATATTTTTTAGTGGTTTGGGACTACATGAAATATGCTAGAGACAACAATATTCCCGTCGGGCCAGGACGTGGTTCTGCGGCAGGTTCTTTAGTTGCTTATGTCCTCAATATTACCAACATAGACCCGGTACACCACGGATTGCTATTCGAGAGATTTCTCAATCCCGAACGCAAATCGATGCCAGATATTGATAGCGATTTCTGCATCGAAAGACGGGACGATATGATTAAATATGTTACAGACAAATATGGTACAGACCGCGTAGCGCAAATTATTACCTTCAACAGGATGACATCAAAAGCTGTTTTGAAAGATGTTGCCAGAGTTTTAGGTATTCCCTACAAAAAAGCCGATGAGATGGCGAAAATGATTCCAGTATCGCGGGGGAAACCGGAAAAACTCAAAGTAATGATTTCCGATGCAACACCGGCACAGGAATTTAAAACCAACTACGAAAATACTATTTGTACTAATGCCGAAACTGGCACCGAAGTCCCAGTGCGTCAGTGGATTGACATGGCAATTCGCATTGAAGGAACTAACAAAACCTATGGTGTTCATGCCGCCGGTGTGGTGATTTCTTCCATCCCCCTTGATGAAATTGTGCCCCTGCAAAAAAATGAAAATGGTGCTGTAATCACCCAATATTTTATGGAAGACTTGGAATTTTTGGGGTTACTCAAAATGGACTTTCTGGGACTCAAAAATTTAACGACTCTCCAAAAAACTGTTGATTATGTTAAGCAAACTCAAGATATAACTATCAATGCTGAAGGCTTACCTTCTGACATAGAACGCAGAGCTCAAGAGACATTTACTAGGAACAACAAGTTACCCGGTGATGTAGCAAAGACTTATCAACTATTAGAAAAAGGAGATTTAGAAGGTATTTTTCAGCTAGAATCTTCTGGGATGCTGGATGTAGTAAAAAAAATCAAACCTTCTTGTCTGGATGATATTTCTTCTATTCTGGCGCTTTATCGTCCCGGCCCGCTGGATGCTGGTTTGATTCCACAATTTATCGATCGCAAACATGGTAGAGAAGTCGTTAAATACGACCATCCGCTGTTAGAACCGATTTTAAAAGAGACTTATGGAACGCTTTGTTTCCAAGAGCAAATTATGCGGATGGCTCAAGATTTGGCGGGCTATTCTTTAGGTCAAGCTGACTTGCTGCGCCGCGCAATGGGCAAGAAGAAGGCTGATGAAATGCAGAAGCAAAAGGAAACATTTATTGATGGCGCAACTAAGAATGGTGTCGCTCAAAGAGTTGCCGAAGAGTTGTTCGGACAGATGCTTCAATTCGCGGAATATTGTTTGAGCTATGACACGAAGATATTGACTATGGAATATGGGCCGATGGCTATTGGTAAAATTGTCGAGGAAGAAATTGAATGTACCGTTTACAGTGTTGATAATAATGGCCATATTTATACACAGCCAATTGCACAGTGGCATCGCCGAGGTCAGCAGGAGGTCTTTGAGTATTGTCTGGAAGATGGCTCGATAATTCGCGCGACAAAAGATCACAAGTTTATGACTTTTGACGGTCAAATGCTACCTATTGACGAAATCTTTGAAAAAGGATTAGACTTAAAACAAATCAACTCTAGCTCACATCTATAAAATGTATATAGACTATAGGAAACTAAAATCAGAACACAAGGAACAAATCATTTTAGCTTTTAACCAAGGCATGGAGTGTCGAGAAATCCCTAACTACCTTGGGGTAAGCGAGAGAGCAGTTTCAAGAGTTTTAAAAGAAGCTGACATTAATACTAAGCGACGAAACCGCTATACTTTAAATGAAAGCTATATTGATATAATTGACTCTCAAGCTAAAGCCTATTTGTTAGGATTGCTAGCTGCTGATGGCTGCGTTACTCAAACTAATTATGTAGCTTTTGAATCAATTGACAAAGAACTCACAGAAATGCTCAGCATAGAGCTACAATACTCTGGTGAAATTAGAATTGTTCAGCCTCAAAATTATGCTCCTCACTACCGAATAAATTTTTCTTCTGAAAAACTGGCAAGCTCTTTACAGGGCTACGGCATCATAACAGGAAGGACTTTTTCAGAAGTTACCTATTTTCCTAACTCCAAATATTTAGCGTCTTATGTGTTAGGGTACTTTGATGGTGACGGTTGTGCTTATGCAAACAAAGGTAGGAGTGGCGGTTTAGTCTGCATTGTTAGTTCCTTTAAATTTGCCTGCGAACTAACAAGGCACTTAGGCATGGGTTCTGTACAAGAGCATCAATTTAAAAAAGTTTATTATTGGAGAATATTTAGTCGGAAAAATATACAAGCATTCTATGATTTTGTGTATCAGTATCCCAGATTAGGTTTACAACGAAAAAAGACTAAAATTGAAGATATTCTCAGGAGTTACAAACATGGTTAAAATCATTAGTAGAAAATCACTAGGAACTCAAGAAGTATATGACATTGGCGTTGAAAGAGATCATAATTTTACACTAGAAAATAGTCTGGTGGCATCTAATTGCTTTAATAAATCCCATTCAATGGCCTATGCCTATATCACTTATCAAACTGCTTATTTAAAAGCAAATTTTCCTGTAGAATACATGGCTGCACTGCTGACTGCTAACAGAGGCGACCAGGAGAAGGTACAGAGATATATTGCTAATTGTATCAAGCTGAAGATTGATGTTGAACCACCTGATATTAATGGTTCTGAACTTACTTTTACGCCATTGCCGATGGAGATGACAAAGGCGGAAAAACATAAAATTTTGTTTGGAATTTCGGCGGTTAAAAATGTTGGTGAGGGGGCTATTGAAAATATTTTGGAGGCGCGCAGGTCAGGGGGTGATTTTAATTCTTTACCAGATTTGTGCGATCGCGTAAATCTACATTCTGTCAACCGCCGCGCCCTAGAAGCCTTGATTCACTGTGGTGCTTTTGACAAAATCGCACCCAACCGCCAGCAATTAGTAAACGACTTGGAAGGGGTTATGAAATGGGCGCAAGACCGCAAAAAAGACCGAGAAACTGGTCAAGGTAATCTCTTTGACTTGTTAGGAGATACTAGCTTTGGGAAGTCGGCGAATAAGTATGAATCTGCGCCAAAATCAAAAACTGTGAAAGATTTTGACACACAGGAAAAATTGCGTTTAGAAAAAGAATTGCTGGGTTTTTATGTATCAGATCATCCCCTCAAGTTTCTGCTTCAATCTAATCAAGATCCAGATGTTGTGACTCTCGCACAGTTAGCCGAGAAAAAGGGTAAAGTATCGGTTATTGTCATGCTCAACGCTATCAAACTGGTAGTGACGAAAAAAGGCGATGCGATGGCAATTTTGCAATTAGAAGATTTGACACATCAAATCAAAGCTGTTGTGTTTCCGAAGGCTTACGAACAATTAAAACCGCATATTATAGAGAATGCTGTATTACTGATTAGCGGGAAAATTGAGAAGGATGGTGAGGAAATTCAGATAATTGTAGATACTGCAAAGCCTGTAGAAACACCAGAGGTTACAGAGGAAATCGAGATCCCACTACCGGAAACACAAAATTCTTGGGCGGCGCCATCGGAAATACAAAATTCTTGGGTGGCGCCATCGGAAATACAAAATTCTTGGGTGGCGCCATCGGAAACGCAAAATTCTTGGGTGGCGCCATCGGAAATACAAAATTCTTGGGCGAATCAACCGGTCAACTTTGGACGATCGACTAAACCAGTGGAAGTTACAGAAATGGTGATTGTCAAGTTTACACCGCCGCAGGTGCAAGATGTCAAAAACCTCAATTCTCTGAAAGCTATTTTGCAAGAACTTTCCAATCGTGGAGAGGATGCTAGCGTTTCGGTGGGGGGAATCGTTGTCGGTGAATATTGCTGTCAACCTCTTCGCATCAAGCGTCAATTGTGGGTACAAGATGGCGATGGCGCTGTTAGCCGTCTCAAGTCGGCGGGATTTGATGCTTCGGTTTTCCCTCTCGACAGTCGCGGGGATGCTGCAATATTTCGGGAAATGCGATCGCAACTTAAGATATATTCTTGGGCCAATCGCTTGCTTGACGCAGATGTCGATCGCATTTCCCAGTATCTCAGCTATCTCGCCCAACTAAACAAACGCCTGCCAAACTAACATTTGGGCCCCATCCCCACCGGTGACTAAAGTTTGACCGTCAGGACTAAAAGCCACCGGATTGCACCCAACTAGGCTGCACAAACATTCGCCTGTTTGCAAGTTCCAGACTTTAACAGTACCATCTCGACTGCCGCTAGCCATAGTTTCGCGATCGGGACTGATAGCCACCGAAATCACCGCGTCAGAATGGCCGCTCAAAGTCTTAATCAATTCCCCCGTCTGCAAGAGATTCTTGCTTTTCGCCACCATTCTGTGAGGATGCTTTGGCTTTAATCACCGCTTCCCGAAAGCCTAAAACTACTAAAATATTGGCAAGTGTCAAGAATAGTTCCGCAGAACCGTGGAGCCAATCGACATTTGCTAGCGACTCATTGTAGGCAACTTTTGCATAAATTGCTGCGGGAATAGTCACACCCACAAACACGAGAGTGCCGTAAAATCCCATCAGAGCTAAACGAGGAGTTTTTCCAGATTTCGTCAAAAACCAGAGAAAACCCAAGTAGGGAAATAGAGACAGCACAAATAAACTTTCTTTGGAAATCATTAGTATTTGGTGAGCGACCAGATACCATCATAGATTAAAAAATTAAAAATTAATGTGAATAAATTTTAACTTTTTGTGGTGAATTTTTCATGTCTAATTTAACAAAGGAACCCATTTTTGTCGAACTGCTAGAGACTCACCCAAGCCCATAGCTTTTAACCTTCTCCGCAGCAGGTCGCTAGTATTAAAAACCCCTGACCCGCGCGGAGACACAACCCGTAACTCTTCCCCTAACACCGTTATTAGTATAACACATTTTCAACCGTGCCAGTCTGTTAATTGTTACTTTACCCAGCAATCCGAAACTGAGACATTTCCAAAGTTGTCGGTCTGCTAGGTATCAAGCAAGTATCGCTCAAAACCTCTAAATCAGCAAAGCGTTTTCTATCTGTTGCGATAATTTCTTCGAGCTTAGCATCAAAATTAAAACGCGGCCCACAATCCCAAAGTTTGAATTGCCAGTGTCCGCTACATACCGTAATTTGCAGTTGAATAGGAGTTTCTGCGGGCAGATTTTTGTGAGCGTGACGAACTGCATTAGTAAAACCTTCAGCTAAAGCTAGCTGTAATTGGAACCAAACCTCATTGGGGATCGATACATCTTGCAACTGCTCCAACCAGTCCAAAACTTTAGTTAAAGCATTCATATCTGTGTTGACTTGCAGGCTGATGTTTTTCAAAGAACTTTCATTCAGTTCTGCTTCCTGCTCAATGTCATCTTGCCAATCCCACTTCTTTAACAAATTCATTAACCCATCTAAAACGCTAGCCTTTTTTATATTTTGCGATCGCGAGCGACTTTCTACTTCGTAACTTTTGCTCAGCGACAAACAATTTCGACCGTCAAGAGTCCGGGTGTAACTCAGCTCGTCTGCAATCTGCCACATGAGTTTGATGCCTCTGCCGCCTTCTGCCAGTTGATCTATGCTGTTCGACATTGATTTTCCTCGTCTGAAAGTATTAGTTGTACCCATTTTTCACACCCGCCGACACACTTTGTCGTTTTTTATACTTGCTTATTCAGTATAATTTCGGCGTTCATACCAAAATGCTATCTTTTTTGTAGAAGGCATCGCATCAGCAATATGTCTTAAGAGTCTAAGCCAATTGGCTTATTTACCGATCGCCTGTACGGAGAGCGATCGCCCCCGTAGCACAATCCGCCTGCATCCACCAGAAATTACCGAATCACTGCCGGAGCTCATTTACCCCAGCCGTCGCCAGCTACAAAATACAAGGCATTGAGCCACTGCCAACGGTGGCTCGCCGGTAGCCTGCAAAGCCGATTTGAGGTAATCGCTCTCATCCTAAAGGAGTAAGTAATATCCGCAAAGGCGATCGTCCGCCAACCTCACACCGGCGTGCCACGTCAATCGATTTTATAAATTCGGGGGAAGAGAGGATTTTCGATTTTCGATTTGGGATTGATTCCACGGATAAATCACGTGGCGGGTACCACAGGTCGAAATTCGCTTGTCAATCGACTAGACCAAGACTGCTGCAAACAAGGCCGTTTCTGCTAAAAATATTGGATTTGACAGCGAAAAATCTAGCAATAAACCCTGTTTTTAGCCCCGCGCGCGTTATTCCAGGAGAAAACTAGGCGATAAAACGCAGTTAGATGAATTACCCGGACTAAGCTTTGCTTGCATCTACATAGTCTGTTATGTTCGAGGAGATTCCGGCAGAGGGGAGAGATCCAGGGAGAAAGTCTGATGAGGAGATGATTTGACAACTAGGTAATAGGTAATTGACATATACAATTTAAACGCGCAACACCTGATGACAAAAATTAAACTGACAATTCTGGCAGCAGTGATTCTGCTACTCCCATTTGGCGCAGCAGTTCCCTTACAAGCTCAAAATCTGCCTCTAATCAAGCGGCTGCTAGCAACAAGAGGATGTCCCGGATGCGACTTATTTGGCGCTTCCTTGAGCCGTGCAGATTTGTTTGGCGCTTCCTTGAGTCGCGCCACTCTCAGCAGGGCCGACTTAGTAGATGCGGATTTGACTGCGGCGGATTTAATGGAAGCTAATTTAAATAACGCCAACATGAGAAATGCCTTTTTAATCGATGCCGACCTCAGCAAAGCCGACATGAGCAGGGCGGACATCAGGGGAGCCAACTTAGAAAATGCCAATCTCAGCGAAAGTTCTCTGCTCGACGCATCTCTTCAGTTGGCCAACTTAAAATGCAGTAATTTGAGCGCAGCTAAACTAAGTCGAAGTGACCTGAGAAATGCCGATTTTTCTGGGGCAAATCTCAGCGGTGCTGACCTCAAAGAAGCTGATTTAAGCGGTGCAAATCTTAGCGGTGCTGACCTCAGAGGGGCCGATTTGAGCGATGCGAGATTGAACAAAGCTAATTTTATAGATGCTAATTTATGCGGCGCCCGGATGCCGAACCGCAAAATATCTCGGCGAGGTTGTGATGTTAAAAAACAACAACCGATTAGCTCGAACAATTACTGCAATTACTGCCGTGCCGTCAATGACTGGTGGTTAGATATTTTAAGGTTGAATTAATTGGTAAGCCGTTTATAGGTGTCGATCTTTAGGTACGTAGTTGCGCTTCAGCGCTCTTTCATATATATAAGATAAGAGCGCCCAAGCGCAACTACGTACCCTTTTTTATCTTTTTTTACGATCGCACTATGAGCTGACGCACCCTACAATAAAAATTTGCTCACTACCCGCAGATATTCTGCACCGCCGATTTGTGCCGCATTATTGTGTCCTCCATTGGGAACCATGTAAAGCTGTTTGGGCTCGGGTGCTGCATCAAACATTTTTTTGCTCATTTCGGCTGGAACTACAGTGTCAGCAGTCCCGTGAATAAATAGTACCGGCATTTGCAGGCGATCGACTTTTGACAGAGAATCAAACCGCTGCGCCAGCAACAAATCTATCGGAAACGCCCTAAATAGCGGTTTTTGGAAGTCTACCATTGCCCTTACCGAAGTAAAAGAACCCTCCACAATTAACCCCGCAGCCTCCGGGTGCCGCACTGCTAGATCGATCGCAATTGCCCCTCCCAAAGAATGACCGTAAATATAAATTTGATTTGGGTTAATCCCCCGCTGTTTCACCAAATAATCCCAGGCCTGTTCAACATCCTCATAAACCCGAGATTCGCTCGGAAAATCGCCCTGACTTTTTCCATAACCGCGATAATCGATCAGAAATACTGACAAACCTAAGCCATGAAATCGATTAGCGTGTTCGACATTTGCTCCCACATTTGAACCATTACCGTGCAGGTACAAAACTACCCGCCCTAAGTTCCCCTTGTGAAGTGGGGGAACCGGAACCCCCCCTAACCCCCCCTTGTTAAGGGGGGGGACAGGAACAGCCTCTCTTGCTCCCCCCCTTAACAAGGGGGGGCTGGGGGGGGTTTGGGATGGTTGAAGTGGAACCACCTCTCTTACTTCCCCCCGAAATTTGCGGGGGTTTTCCGAGGCAGGAATCCACCACCCATGTACGCTTTCCATTTCCAGCGCCGCTGTTTTAGCTGGAATTTGCAGCCAAACATCTTGATATTTCAACTTAAAATCATCTGGCGTAGTTTCGATCGCCCGCGCCGGAAAAAAGATAAACTTACCTTGCGCTACAAATAGCAATACACAAGCAGCAGAATAAGCGATCGCCAAAACTATCCCAAAAGTTATGAGGGATTTAGACAAAACAAATACCAGTAACTTGTTCATAGAAAATAAGACACGCGGGAGATTAGAAATCGGTCAAAAACTAATGACAAATGATTAATTCATATGATTAGCTTTAGATCGATTACTAACTTCCGCAGCAGCGTTCCGCCGAATTTCAAAAATTAATTCAATTCCGGGTGACGCAAGTGCCAATTAGTGGATTGTTCGTAAGCATGAGCCACTTGAAACAGCCGAGATTCTTGCAAAACATTACCAATCAGTTGTATACCCACCGGCAGTCCTTTATCATCAAATCCGCAGGGCAAACTCAAAGCTGGCAAACCAGCAAGATTCACCGGAATAGTCATCAAATCTGACAAATACATACTCAGGGGGTCGTTGAATTTTTCGCCTGCCTTAAAAGCCGTAGTCGGAGCAGTGGGACAGACCAAAACATCAACTTGAGAAAAAGCTTTTTCAAAGTCTTCTTTAATCAAAGTCCGAACTTTTTGAGCTTTGAGATAATAGGCGTCGTAATATCCAGCGGACAACACGTAAGTGCCGATCGCAATCCGGCGTTTAACTTCTGCACCGAACCCTTGAGCGCGAGTTTTGGCATACATATCCAAAAGATTTTCGGGATCGGGCGATCGGAAACCATACTTTACTCCATCATATCTCGCCAAATTCGCCGAAGCTTCCGAGGGAGCAATAATGTAGTAAGTGGGCAAACCGTAGCGGAACCGGGGACAAGAAACGACTTGAATTTCTGCGCCCAATTGTTGAAATTGCTCGATCGCCTTTGTCACGGCGTCTTTAACCGCCGAGTCCAACCCGACGCCAAAAGTTTCTTTAATTACACCAATTCTAATCTGACCCTTCGGTCGCAAACTGGGTCTCAAAGCTTGGGCGTAGTCAGGAATTGGGACATTGAGACTCGTCGAATCTTTACTGTCATAACCAGCGACAGCCCCCAACAAAATCGCCGTATCCTCAACAGTCCGGCCAAAGGGCCCGATTTGATCGAGAGAAGAAGCGTAGGCCACCAAACCGTAACGAGAAACCAACCCATAGGTCGGTTTCAGCCCCACCAAACCGCAAAAAGCAGCAGGTTGGCGGATCGAACCTCCAGTATCCGAACCCAAGCTAACGACGCATTCTCCGCCGGCTACCGCTGCGGCAGAACCGCCAGAAGAACCTCCGGGCACGCGCTCCAAGTCCCAAGGATTCGCGGTAACTTGATAGGCCGAAGTTTCCGTCGAGCTCCCCATGGCAAACTCGTCCATATTCGCCTTGCCCAGAATCACCGCACCGGCTGCTTTGAGTTTGGAGACGACGGTTGCATCGTAGGGAGGGACAAAATTTTCCAAAATCCGAGAGGCGCAGGTTGTGGGAATGCCCTCGGTGCACATATTGTCTTTAACGGCGATCGGGATGCCGGCCAACAACCCAATTGCCTCGCCTGCTGCGATTTGGGCATCCACTTTGTGGGCCTGCGCCAATGCGCTGTCTGCTGTCACGCACAGAAAGCTTTTCAATTTCGGCTCTAGCTGGGTAATTCGGTCTAATGCTTCTTGAGTAATTTCCACAGCAGAGCGTTCTTTATTGACCAGTTGTCGGTGCAACTCGCGGATGGATGCCATGCTCGTACCTTTATCATTTCTACTTTCAGCCACTTAGCCAATATAGCTGGCAATTGCACGCACTTACAGCCCTTCTTCAACTGCGTCTCTATGCTTGCATCTGCGGTAAAAAAAGCTACGTATTTGCCGCGACGATCCCCAAGAAGACAATTTCATCCGGAATTCTCCCCAAAACCAAAGATATATGGTAAGAAGTTCCCGATGCCCCGTTGGAGGAATGCCACCTAAAGCTCACTTAGAATCTCACCTGACGGCAGAGGAACTCAAAATTCGCTACCGGCAGGCACAAAACACCACAGAGTCGCGCCGCTGGCACTTGCTACTCTTAGTTTCCCGAAATTGGACTATCAAACAAGCAGCCCAAGTCGTAGGGATTAACTACGACTACGCCAAAGAAATTGTCCAGCGCTACAACCGAGAAGGGCCTAACTCTGTGAGAAACCGCAGCGGAGACCGCCAGCCCCCTCCTGCCAAATCCTTGCTGAGCCCCGAACAGCAAGAAGAACTGCGACAAGCCCTGCAAGGCCCCGCCCCCGACGGCGGAGACTGGACAGGCCCCAAAGTAGCTCGCTGGATTGCCGAAAAGACTGGTAGCGCTCATGTTTGGCCCCAACGCGGCTGGGATTACCTCAAGCGGTTGGGTGTTGATTGGCGGCGCCGCCGCAGAAAGTAGATAGTTCGCAATATTTTAGAGGGGTCGATCGCCATTGGGTGCGATCGCTCCCTTTATTTTGGCAGAAGTCATTAGTCAGTTGTCAGTATTCGTAGGGTGTGTCGCCTGCGATAAATCCCTAAATTAAATCCACAATTTTGTGGCGACGCACCTGATAGTATTTATCAACAAGCTTGCTACCACAAAAATGTTGGGCGGAGTGAAACGGAGGGTTGTTGCCTGGAGTTCCTGACAAGAAAAGGTGCGTCGCTCGATCGATTGTCGCTCTTTGTGGAGGATTGTCGATGTATCCGCACCCTACGGCTGCGGCTAAAATCTAAAATCTAAAATCGTTTGAATCGTGCAATAATAGCTGATTAGATTGAATTTGGTTGTGTTGAGGATGTCGAGTATGCCAGGGTTCAGCCGTTTTTTGTCGATCGCAAACAAGATGGCGGCAGTAGCAGCCAGCATCGGACTGGTTCAGGTGTTAACCATCGCCAGTTCACTTGCTCAATCATCTAATCCGCGTTCCCTAGACGAACTCTACAAAATTCGCGATCGGCTCGTCACCCAACTAGAACAACCCGCCTCACCCTCCCCAGAACCAACCCTGCTCTCTGGCTTAGTTCCCTTCGCCGGCAATTCTCAAGAAAAATTGGTACAGCAGTTGCAAGAGGTGGAAGTTCAAATATTAGTAGAACAGAGATCTAACGACAACTTACAGCAAGCAGTCCGTTTAGCCAACCGAGCCGTAGAAACGGGAGGGAAGTCAAATCAGTCGATCGAATCTTCGCAGCAAACTCAATTTTTGTGGCACCAGGCCCTAAACAACTTACAAGAAGTTCCCCAAAATTCATTTTTAGCTCCCCTCACAGCCTCCAAAGCTCAAGAATACCGGGAAAATTTAACCGTAGCAACCTCTCAAGTCCAGCAAGCAAAATCCGATTTTTTGGCAGAGGTTGCCCGTTCAAGCGGTTTGTCGAATGAAGCGTCGATCGGGATTTGCCACCTTTCTAGAGAGTGCGTCAACCTCCGGGGCGATGTGCCTCCTATCAGCCCGGCCAGCTTAATTAAAGTGCCGATAGCTGTCGCCCTGATGCAAAAACTCGACAAAGAAAAAATCAGTCTGAACCATGAAGTATTCGTCGATCCGGGCAATTTCACCGAAGACTCATCGACGAAGATTTTGTCTAGGCGCAATTACCCGGTACAACTACTGTTAGAAGAAATGATCGATCGCAGCAGCAACATCGCCACCAATCAACTGATCGATTATTTGGGTTCCGATTACATCAATCAATTCTTAGAAAATCGCGGCTACCAAGTCACCCGCGTGAACTTCAAATTAATGGGGGAAAAAACTATGCCCGCCAACCCCGGTTCCGGGCCCAACCGCGTAACTGCTAACGAACTCACCGAAATGATGGTGCAAATTTACAACGGCGAAACACCGGGCGCTAAACTGTTAGTAGAAACTCTCAACCAGCAGTACGATCGCGCTTTGGGATTTGCCGCCTTGAAAGGAAGTAAAGCTCAGTGGTTGGGCGAAAAAACCGGGGAGAATTCCCTGGTGCTAGGCACAACTTTAGCGATGAACATTGACGGCGAAGCCTATGTGATGACTGTGATAGACAGCCGCACCAGTGGCGATCTACAAATCCGCAAGTCTATTGCTAAAATTGCCGATTATATTAGTAATAATCCCAGCTTTTAAAAATGTGAAAACTTGTTAAAAATTTATGTGCCTGAATCCAGGAGATATTCTGTGCGATCGCTACGAAATTATCGAAAAATTGGGGCGGGGAGGGTTTGCGATTACCTATACAGCTAAGGATTTAAAGCAACTAGAAAATTCTCCTTGTGTAGTCAAGGAAATTTTGCCTCCTCAATCTAAAGATTCGCAAGTTTTGCAAGGAGCAAAAGCACTATTTGAAAAAGAAGCTAAAGCCCTGGAGGAACTCTATAAGTGCGAGTGCACTCCTAGGTTCATCGCTTTCCAGAAAATGGAAATTTTTACTTAATTCAAGAATACATCGAAGGAACTCCGCTCAATGAAGAACTCTTTGTCGGAAAGCAGTTAGGCCTTGCTTTTGTTCCCGTCAAGTATCCGACAGCGGCTGCGGCAGGTTTAAAGTGCGATTAACATAATTAGGTACGTTGTTGCGCTTGGGCGCTCTTTCATATAGACAAGAGCGCTGAAGCGCAACAACATACCTTAATAACGTAGATTTATATAATCGCCAAATCAGAAAATGTCCCACACAAAACTCAACGTTTCTGTCAAAGGAAAAGGATTTCCGATTCTCTGCTTGCACGGCCATCCAGGTTCCGGCGATTGTATGTCTGTCTTCACAGAACACCTATCACAGCGGTTTCGGACGATCGCCCCAGACTTGCGCGGATATGGCAACAGTCGCACCTCAAATTCCTTTGAAATGACCGACCACTTGCTTGATTTAGAAGCACTTCTAGACCGATTAGGGGTCGATCGCACTTTAGTGATCGGCTGGTCTTTGGGAGGCATTTTAGCCCTGGAATTAGCCATGAAATATCCCCAGCGAGTCACCGGTTTGATTCTCCTCGCATCCGCAGCCAAACCGCGCGGAAGTCACCCGCCCATTTCTTGGCAAGATAATCTTTACACCGGTTTAGCCGGAATTATTAACTGGGTGGTACCCGGTTGGCAGTGGAATATTGATACTTTTGGCAGGCGATCGCTCTTTCGCTACTTGATCCAGCAGCATACAGCCACCCCTTACCGCTACTTAGCCGCCGCAGGTACTCCCGCCTACCTCCAGACTTCCCACAAGGCTACAAAGGCGTTAAATACCGCTCTCAGAGCCGGATACGATCGCTTACCACAACTCGGCGAGATTCAATGTCCGTGCTTGGTGTTGGCCGGAGAGGGCGATCGACATATCACCTCAGCATCCAGTTTAGAAACAGCCCGCCACCTTCAGGACAGTCAGTGGCAGTGCTATCCCAATACAGCCCACTTATTTCCTTGGGAAATTCCCGATCGGGTAGTCACAGATATCGATCGGTGGATTGAGAGTCACCCCCAAGCAGTTGGCAATTCCGAGTCTTGAGTTTTGAATTTTTAGAAGCAATCAATCATCCAACCGTCTAGAGTTTTGAAGCTATATCGTTGGCGTTGGCATCCGAGTTAAACAGTGCGATCGTCCCAAATGGCGATCGGGATTAGCTTGCAGGGTATAATTCCGATATTGCCGGATTTAAATTGACAACTCAAAACTCAAAACTCAAAATTCCTGCTGCTACTGGCTGCTCAAAACAGGCAACAACCCTCCCTCACCAAACTTTCCCAAATCATCTGCAACCGTCAAAGCAATAGGTTTGCAGCGCTGAATGGAAACACTCAGACCTTCTGCACCTTCATTTTCTATGTCTTCTATATATCCTGCTTTTGCAGATTCCGCCTCTTGAGCCGTCAAGAAGGGGCCAAAATAGTAAATACACCGCGGCGCTGAAGTTTTCACTTCAACCCACCAAGCCAATCCGAAAAAGTTGAGCAAGCTAATCAAGAGTTCTTTCATCTGCTTTTCTTCTAATGTATTTAACGGTGTTTTCAGGGTGCTGCGGGCAACGCCTGCGCTTTTGTTATTTACGCGGCTTTAATGCTACAAAGAAACAATCCAAACCTATTTAAAGTCAATATCTAAATAGATTGGTGTCGATTTCCTGTTTGACAGTAAGGAGAAGGCTCCTTCTACTTTCGCCTGTCCGTAACGGCGGCCGATGTATTATTACTTGTTCGGAGGGTACTACCGCTCAATGTTTTGGCGGCATTCGCATATTTTTGCATCACCGTAGTTGCTTACCTATTGGGAATAACCAAAGTGCTTTATCCTCAGAGTTATCTGTTTGTTATGCAGTTGGGCTCTAATTTGAGTACATATTAGGTGTTTTCTCAGGTGACATTCTACTCGATATTTTGGTAGTGAGGTCTCAGTAGCTAGAGACACCGATAACCAGGCTTTAGCTACTTACATAAATTACTCTGTTGTGCTGTTTTTTTCAACCAATTTGACTATCCGTGGACGTGAAATTTTTTCGGCCCGCGCTGGCGGTAAATTTCGTATAAAGCCATTCCCGTTGCTACCGAGACATTCAGGCTAGGAGTCTTTCCCCTTAAAGGAATTGAAACTAATCCATCACATCCGCGCTGTATCAAAAGGCTCAAACCGTCAGCTTCACCGCCCACAACTAAAACAGTCGGCCCGGAGAAGTTGATTGTCTCTAATGAGTCACCCACGCCTGCTGCTGTGCCGTAAATCCAGAATCCAGCCTCTTTCAATTCTTCCAAGGCCCGGTTAAGATTCACAACCCTTGCCACTGGCAGGCTTTCCAATGCGCCGGCTGACACTTTTCTCACTGCCGAGGTAATCCCAACTGCCCGTCGCTGCGGAATCACCATCCCCTGAGCTCCCAATGCTTCTGCGGTGCGAATAATCGCCCCTAGATTGTGGGGGTCGTTGAGTCCTTCGGCTACCACAATTACGGGATCTGCACAAGCAGCCTTAGCCTGTGCGATCAGTTCACTCAAATCCAGGTATTCGTAAGCTGATACTTGGGCGGCTACGCCTTGGTGGTTTGCCTTGCGCGTGATGTAGTCGAGGCGCAAATCGTCAACTTCGTCGATAATGCTGCCGTTGGCCTTGGCTTCGGTTAGCAAGCTGTGAAAGCGGGGATCGTAGCGCAGGTGCGGGACAACCCAAATTCGGTTCAGGACTTGGTTGCTTTCTAAGGCTGCTTGCACTGCATGGCGGCCGTAAATCATGTCATCTGTGTCTGCGTCTGGCTGCACGACTGTATTTGAGTTCGTGTCTACCGGGCGAGTGTCTCTGTCTTTGTCTCTGTCTCGGAAATGGTTGCCGCGGAATTCCGGCGGGCTACTATCTCTGTCTCTGTTTTTGTCTCTGTCTTTGTAATAATTGCCCCGGGATTCCTGCGGGCTGCTGTCTCTGTTTCTGTCTCGGAAATTGTTGCGGGCTGGCTGTGGGCTGTCGTCTCTGTCTCGGAAATTGTTGCGGGCTGGCTGTGGGCTGCCGTCTCTGTCTCGGAAATTGTTGCGGGCTGGCTGCGGGCTGCTGTCTCTGTCTCGGAAATTGTTGCGGGCTGGCCGCGGGCTGCTGTATCCGTCTCCGTCTCTGTCTCTGTCGGGGAAATTATTTCTGCCGGTGGGTTGGCTGTCGGAATCGACTCTCCGTTTGAAAATTGCTCGCACGGGCATTTCTCGGGATTGGGGCGAAAAGGTCGATCGCTTTTGAGGGGCGTCTGTTGGGCGAGTGTCGGGACGGGGCTTGCGTTCAAATCTGGCAGAGGACGGTTGTGAGTCCTGACGGCGGCCTTCGCTGCTCCAGGGCTTGCTGTCGGAATTCGATCGCGAGGAGTTTGGTCTAGTAAATTTTCTCATTTGTTTGTTGTGGTCAACACGATTTTAGATTTTAGATTTGGGATTTAGGATTGAGGGAGCAATCTTAGGGCTTTGAGATTTTAGATGTTAGATTGAGGGAGCAAGGATTTTACTGCTGCTTAACTTGCTAACGATCGACATATCAATCTTGTTTGTCTTCGCGAGCTTTTTGCTGTTTTAGGCTAACCGTGCCAGAATTATCAATTAATTCCTCACTCTTCCCAAATTTCGGCTAAATACTTTCAGTATCAAGTTCTAAAAATCCCAAAATTTCGGTCAATCTTTCGGGGTCTGTCAGGTACAAATATCCAACCAACGTTTCTAAGCTGGTGGCTTGTTGGTATATTTCTGGATCTGCTCGCTTAGAACGGCCCGATACGGCATTGCGGCCGCGCTTGACAATTGCTAATTCTGTACTGTTCAAGTAAGGAGAGATCGATCGCAAGTGACGCGCTTGAGTTTCTGCTCGTACTTGCCCCACCACCAATTCGTGATAAGCTTGCAATCTTCTCGGTGGCATTAAATACGAACTCCGAATGTAGAGTTCGTAAACTGCATCCCCCAAATATGCCCATGCTGCGGGCGAAATTCTTTCTATTTCTGCGGGTGTCGCCCTCGGAGGATGGATTCGATCTAAACCGAGATCTGTCAGACTCAGCTTTGGGTTGTCATCGGCGATCGGCGACATACTTTTTTAAATAAAACTTCGGCACAGCTTGGCTTTTCTACACTTACTTATTTCGTCTTTTGTCACTTCAGATAATTATAGCTTTCACAGGAGTGTGCTCTGTGAGAAACTGAGATCTTCTACAGACAAGCGAGCTGAAAACTCGCGGCACAACCATAAGAATTTGCTATCCAGCATCGATCGCCGGATAGCGAATTAAACCCACTGTAGCGTCAAGCATCCTTGACGTTTTTTACCGCCTCATCAACCGAAGGCTGCAAAGACAAAAATTTCTCTAAGCGAACCAGTTTAACAGTCTGAGTTACGCGGGGATTTGAGACAATTTGCAATGTCCCTTCCATGGTTTGGGCTTTCTTGACAAGTTGCACAAGTGCGCCCAAGCCTGAACTATCCACAAAATCTATCTGAGACAAGTCCAAAATTACGTGTTTTGGGCCCTCGTCAATACATTTGCTTAGTACCTTCCGAAAAGTGGCCTCAGAAAAAGCGTCCAGCAGGCCAGTCAAGCGAAATAACTGATGGTTATTCTTGACTTCGCGAGTGCCTCTGAGGCTAACGGTCAGGGTCAATGACTCAGGAATGACACCCTCCTAGCTAGGTATGGCTTAAAGTCGAGGCTTCATTATAGGAGTTTTTTGGTATTTTGTCTACAGTTTTTTAGTTATGGGTCATGGGGCATGGGGCATGGGGCATGGGGCATTGGGCATGGGGCATGGGGCATGGGGCAAACAGGTCATTGGCCAAACAGGTCATTGGCCAAACAGGTCATCAGTCATTGGTAATCGGTCATGTTTCCTAATGACTAATGACTATTGACTATTGACCAATGACTAAGCTGGTACTTTCTGATTGTCTCGCATTGACTGGACGAATCGATCGAACAAATAGTCAGCGTCGTGGGGGCCCGGACTGGCTTCTGGGTGGTACTGGACTGAGAACAGGGGTAAGGTTTTGTGCTTCAATCCGGCTACAGTGCGATCGTTCAAGTTGAGGTGAGTAATTTCTACTTCCGGGACTAGGGAATCAGGGTCGATCGCAAAACCGTGATTTTGGCTAGTAATTTCTACCTGCTGAGTTAAACCTGCTGGATGATTCAATCCCCGGTGCCCGAACTTCAGTTTAAAAGTTTCCGCACCCAAGGAAATGCCCAGAATCTGGTGTCCCATGCAAATGCCGAACACAGGTTTGTCCGACTTCAACAAAGCTTTCGCCGTCGCGATCCCTTCCGTTACCGCCGAAGGATCTCCAGGCCCGTTGGACAGAAAAATGCCATCCGGGTTGTATTTGAGAATTGCTTCCGCTGACGTGTCGGCGGGTACAACAATTACCCGACAGCCGTAACTCGCCAAACGGCGCAGGATGTTGCGCTTGACGCCAAAGTCTAGGGCTACCACTGTCCACATTTTGCCATTAGCAGGCTTAACTGTCGGACTGAACTCCCACACAGCATCTGTGGCTTCAGACCACTCGTAAACCTCGCGGGTGGTTACTTGCTTCACCAGATTCAGCCCGGCCATGCTGGGGGCGTCTTGGACTTGCTCCAAAAGCTCCGCCTGGTCGAGAATCACGGTCGAAATGCCGCCGTTAATGGCTCCTACGGTGCGAATTTTGCGAGTCAGGGCGCGGGTATCGATGCCGTAAATACCTGGGATGTCGTACTGTTTTAGGTAATCTTGCAGGGATTGCGAACAGCGCCAGTTGCTGGGTCGGCTGCATACGTTACGGGCGATCGCACCTCGGATTTGCGGCCGCGAAGATTCTTCATCTTCGAGGTTTACCCCGGTATTGCCCAATTCTGGATAAGTAAAAGTGACAATTTGACCGCAATAGCTCGGATCGGTCAAAACTTCTTGATAGCCCGTCATTCCCGTGTTGAATACGACCTCGCCGACGACGGTGGCGTCAGCGCCAAAAGACCAGCCGCGGTAAGCAGTACCGTCAGCTAGGACTAGGAGAGCGGGTTGTGCAGTTGAAAGTGACATGGCATCCTTAAATTACAGTCGTTTGGTTTAATTCTTACCACTGCCTGGGATTTGATGCTAGCCGGCAATATACAGATATTATTGGAATTTGTGCCAGCCGAGGCAGAATGTGTTGGTGCCGGAGTCCAGGGCTATCTATGCCAAAAGGCAGTTGTCGTTGTTACGATCGAGCTAAACCGTTTAATCAAATTATGATCGGCCAATCTCCCTTACCTTTATCCTCCAATTCAATCAAGCCTCTGCTGAACCCTCAAAACCTGCGGAAACCTTTACTGGCTTTAACAGCAGTTATTTCTCTGAGCAGCTCAATTTTACTTGACACCGCCGTCTACTCTTCGCGAGCGACAGCTCAAGAGAGCGAGGGATGCTTTATGCGGAACTCCAGCGGCCAAACTGTCAGCTTGAGTCGATCGGTATGCGGTTTTCTCCCTCAAGAATCGACTCCCGCTGCTTCGCCTGCTTCGCCTGCTTCGCCTGCTTCGCCTGATACCAAGTCGGGAGTGTTTCTAGTCAAAATTAAACGCCGAGAAGCTAATATCCCAGTCATAGAAGTCACATTTAACGGCAAACAAAAGTTTGAGATGATGGTGGATTCGGGAGCCAGCCGCACCGTCATTACACCAGCAATGGCTACCGCTTTGGGGATAGTTCCTAAAGGAACCGTGCAAGCAAAAACTCCGAACGGAGAGGCTACTTTTTCTCTCGGCAGTCTTACTTCAATTGAAGCTGGCGGTTTGGCGATTAATAATATAGTTGTACCCATCTCCCCAGCACTAGAAATTGGGCTGCTCGGTCACGATTTTTTTGGTAATAAAGATGTGACTATTAAGCAAGATGTGATTGAATTTCGCTCGCGCTCATAGAGAGAAGTTCGGCAGCGGATTATGTAACAGATGTAACGCAATACGGTTCACTTAACACTTTTTGTTACCCACAGATTTCCCTCGCATCCCCCTTAAAAAGCAGGGTGCTTTTCTTGTCATCATGGAAATAAGTACGTAGTTGGGCTTCAGCCCTCTTTCAACATACCTGTATAGAGGGCTAAAGCCCAACTACGTACCTTGTACCTTGATTAATCCGTTAAATCCCGCACATCGATCGTTGCCGAACTTATTCCTTCACCGCAAAAACTCCACCAACTGCTGCAACTTCAACCAAGATTCACCACTCGATAAAATCTCCTTGGCCAAAGTAACTCCTGCTGCGTGGGAACCGATCGGAATTACACCTCCCACCTGAAAAGCCAAAGACGCATTCAAAGCTACAACATCCATTTGTGCTGCTGTACCTTTGCCTTGCAACACGTTGCTCAAAATCTCGGCGTTTTCCTCAACATTTCCGCCTTTTAACGAGCCGATCGCACTTGGCGTCAATCCTACCTGTTCCGGATGCAAACTTGTCAGTTCAACCTGGCCGCCCGACAAAACCGCCAAATCCGTCACATCACCCAAACCCGCCTCATCCAACTTTTCTCGGCCGTGAACGACTATCGCCAACTCAGTTCCCAACTCGCCCAAAGCTTGGGCAATAGTTGATACCAGACTGGGATCGAACACCCCGATTACCTGCCCTGTAGGGCGCATAGGATTGACGAGCGGCCCTAAAAGGTTAAAAACAGTCCGCACCTTCAAAGTGCGTCGGAGCGATGCTACAGCCTTAAGTGCGGGATGCCACCCAGGCGCAAATAAAAAGGTGATGCCCGTAGCGTCTACCGCAGCTTTTACCTTGGCAGGATCGGCGCCCAGGTTGACTCCGAGTGCTTCCAACACGTCAGCCGAACCGACTTTGCTGGATGCCGATCGATTTCCGTGTTTGGCGACTCGAACTTTGCCCGCAGCAGCCACAAAGGCTACAGCAGTGGAAATGTTAAATGTGGACGCACCATCGCCGCCTGTGCCGCAAGTATCAATTAATTTGAGATTCGAGATGGGAGATTGGCGATCGACAACGCTCTGGGACTCGCCCGTCAGGGACTGAGACTGCAATACCTGAGCCATTCCTGCTAATTCTGAGGCCGAGATGCCTTTGGCTTGGAGGGCTGCTAAAATGGCTCCTGAAAGCACGGGGGGTATGGCTTCTGCCAGCCATCCCTGCATTAAGTCGGCAGCTTGGACGTGCGAAAGAGATTGTCTGTCTAACAGTTGTTGCAGCAGGGCTGGCCACAGGGGAGAGTCCGCTGTCAAAGTTGAAGCTGCGGATATATCTGGTGTTGTAAGTACGGAAGAATCAGTCATGTAGCGACAATGAATTTTTTGCTGGGGTGGGCTGTTTGATGTCGGGCCTGGGCCGAGTGTCGATCGGGATTTTACCAGAGTTGCTGCCGACATTTGGCGCGCCCTGACCCAAATTTTTGCCAAAATGACAGCAGGGCGAAAAACTGTAACTAGATTGTTAGACAAAGTTGCCCATATGCGCCCGATCGTGGGTAGCTTTTGTCTTCTGTTAGATTTTCCATACTTGCTGCGGTGTCTGATATTGGTCACAATCAGACAGTGCAAGCAAGAAATATATGCCGCGAGCCAAATAAAGGAATGCCATGCTACTCGGATTTAAAACCGAATTAAAACTTAATGCCCGACAGCGAATACTGCTAGCCAAACATTGCGGGGTAGCTCGTCACGCTTGGAATTGGGGACTGTGGTTGACCAAAAACATTCTCGACCACAATCAAGCAAACCCCAACGAAAAACTCAAATTTCCTACAGCTATTGACCTGCACAAACTGTTAGTAGCTATGGTAAAATCAGAGAATGCTTGGTATTACGAGTGCAGCAAATCTACACCGCAGATCGCATTAATAGCATTGCGAGAAGCATGGAAACGGTGTTTTAAAAAGACTGCTGGCGTACCGAAGTTTAAGAAAAAAGGAAGGGGAGATTCTTTCACATTAGAAGGAACAGTCAAAATCAGCGCGAGCAACAAAATCCAAGTTCCTGTAATTGGCGTCATTAAAACTTATGAAAAGTTACCGCAAGTATTGACTAAATCTTGCACGATATCCCGGATTGCCGACAGGTGGTTTATCAGTTTCAGGTTTGATGTAGAACAACAAGAATCATGCCAAACAAATATTGTAGGAGTTGACCTCGGTATTAAAGCATTGGCTACTCTCTCAACAGGTGAAGTAGTTATAGGTGCTAAATCTTACAAAAAATACGCAGCAAAACTCTCAAGGATGCAATGGTTTAGTCGCCATAAAGTCATCGGTTCGAGTAATGGTCAAAAAGCACAGAACGAGATAGCAAGATTGCATAGAAAGATAGCTAACATCCGTAAAGATACATTACACAAACTAACGACATTACTTGCCAAAAACCACGGTGTAATAGTTATAGAGGATTTGAATGTATCCGGGATGATGGCTAATCATAAACTGGCTGCATCAGTTGCTGATATGGGTTTCTTTGAGTTCCGCCGCCAGTTAACCTAGAGCGTGCAAGTTGTACGGTTCAAAGTTGGTAATAGTTGACCGTTGGTTCCCAAGCTCAAAAACCTGTTCTAATTGTGGAACCAAAAAAGAAACACTCTCTCTGTGTGAGCGAATGTTTGAATGCAGCCATTGTGGTTTTAAGATTGACCGCGACTTAAATGCGGCAATCAATTTGTCAAAAACCGTCAGTTAGGCGGGGTTAGCCTGTGGACTGGACAAGTGCCGACACTACCAGGATGAAGCAGGAAGTAAACGAAGCCCCGAGGCATCCAACATTGCCTAATTTTGGGTCGCTTTGGGTAGGATTTATGTAACGGCTACAGAATTTATTCCACGAAACTAGCCCAATATGAATTTTTTGATACAACAATGCTCCCTCGGATTGTGACAATTTTAGATAGGGGCCTCATCTACTAAAGAGCGATCGACCGTCAGCTATATAATCTGCCAGCAAAAATCAATGGTAACTGGCACCATTGGTGGCAGCATTCAGCTAGAGTGGCGGATTGCTTGCAGCAAGTTTGCCAGCCGATGGGGCGATCGTCTAAAAAATCAGCAGTTGGTACTGTACTTTGGAGCGATCGTTGTCAAAGTCACTGCCGAAACAGGAAAAAACAGTTTACAGCTAATTTCAGCCTGTACAATTATTCCTCATTTATTCAGGAAGCTTTTAACAGACGAGTTTGGATCGAACGATCGCAACTTTCAGCAGATTGATTGGCAAATCCGATTTTGACAGTCATTTGTAGCTCAAAATAAAATAAACCCGACTGGTTAAACTTTCGTAACTCTACTAACAACTAACGGCGCAGTAGATGAAGTCAATAAATACAGCAGTGTCCGGAGAATCTCAGACTCTAGCCGTTCTCGATCGGATCCAATACACATATTCTGTAGGGACACAACACAGCGTTGTGTCCTGATATGTGTTGCAAGCAATTAAGGCTTGACAACAACGATCGCACGGCTCGGCGGTGGATTTATCGACTTGGCGATCCAGCATCTATACTACTAACAGACACTCAACAATATTGAATCTTTCACAAAAACACACCAGGGTATTCAAAAATGGCACACCAAAAATTAGCAAACAAAACGAACGACTGTAAATTAGAAAATAAAACGATAGAATGCCTGAATATAGAGGAGGCACTGCACCAAATGGAAGCAAAATATCAGAGTATGTTTGAAAATGCTGTTTCCGGCATTTTCCAAACAACCCATGACGGTCGCTACATCAGCGCTAACCCAGCTTTGGCTCGCATCTACGGATATAATTCTGCCGAAGAATTGATGGACAGCCTGACTAATATTAGCGATCAGCTTTACGTCAATCCCGATCGCCGCAATGATTTTATTTCTGCTTTGCAAGCAAAAGGCATCGTGTCAGATTTTGAGTCGCAGATTTATCGCAGAGATGGAACAGTAATTTGGATCGCGGAAAATGCCCGCGCAGTCCGCAACCCAGGCGGTCAATTGCTCTACTACGAAGGTTTTGTCGAAGATATTACCCAGCGCAAAAATGCCGAATCTAGGCTTAGAGAAAGTGAAGAACGCCTGCGAATGGTAATAGAAGGTGTTAAAGATTATGCTATATTCATGCTAGATACTAAGGGGTATGTAGCAAGCTGGAATTCGGGAGCCAAAAGAATTTTAGGGTATGAATCTAGCGAAATAGTTGGGAAAAATTCTGAATGCTTTTATACGCCTGAAGATATTGCAATTGGCAAACCCCAAGAAAAATTAATCACAGCTAGCGAAAGAGGTAGATATCAAAGTGAAGGCTACCGGTTCCGCCAAAATGGCTCCCGATTTTGGGCGAAGATTATTGTGACTCCTTTGCGGGATGAAAGCGGAGAGTTGCAGGGCTTTTCTCAAGTAATGCAGGACATTACTAACCAAAAGCGGGCTGGAGAAGAAAGAATGCAGTTGATTGCTTCTTTGCAAGCTTCAGAAAAAAAGTTTCGCACTCTGTACGAATCGACGACAGATGCGGTAATGCTGCTAGACGAAAAGAGTTTTTTAGATTGCAATCCGGCTACTTTAACTTTATTTGGATGCAGCAGTGAATCGGAGTTTTGTGGCAAGCATCCTTCGGAATTTAGCCCGCGGCTGCAACCGAACGGGCAAGATTCTATGAGTCTTTCTCTAGAGCGAATTAATACGGCTATGGAAACAGGAAATAGTCGTTTTGACTGGGTACACTGCCGTTTGGACGGTTCAGAGTTTCCGGCGGAAGTGCTGTTAACTTCTATGGATATCGGCGGCAAAATGCGGCTGCAAGCCGTGGTGCGCGATATCACTTATCGGGTGGAGGCAGAGGTTGCTCTGAAGCAGGCTAACGAGGTATTGGAATGCCGGGTTAAAGAGCGGACAAGTCAGTTGGAAGAAGCTATTAAAAGGTTGAGTTTGTCGGAGGAAAAGTTTTCTAAGGCTTTTCGATCGAGTCCAGATCCAATGACTATTACTACTTTTGCTGAGGGTCGTTTTATAGAAGCTAATGATAGTTTTTTATCGATAACTGGTTACAGTTTAGAAGAAATGACCTGCAATACAGTAGCGGGATTAAATATTTGGGTAAAGCCTCAAAACAGACTTGATTTTAGGCAATTGCTGCAAGTACAGGGTGTTGTTCGCAACGCCGAATGCGAATTTCGGGTGAAGTCGGGATCGGTGGTGGTGTGTTTGGTGTCAGCCGAATTGATTCATTTGGAGGGGGAACTCTGCGTGCTCGTGGTGATGACAGATATTACCGATCGCAAACACGCAGAAGAAGCCCTGCGGGAAAGCCAGCGCGCCTTGTCCACCCTAATGAGCAATTTGCCGGGGATGGCCTACCGCTTTCGCAACGATGCCGATCGCAGTATGGAGTTTGTCAGCGAAGGCTGCTATCAATTATCCGGCTATTCTCCCGAAGAATTTATCGGCACCCCGCAAGTTTCTCTATCGGAATTGACTCACCCGGACGATCGCGAAATCTTCTGTAATGCCGTAGAAATTGCCCTGCGAGAAAATCGACCATATCAGTTAAATTACCGCATAACTTCTAAAAACGGGGAATTAAAATGGGTTTGGGAGCAAGGTTTGGGAGTATATTCCGACTCAGGCGAATTGCTCGCTTTGGAAGGGTTAATTACTGATATTTCCGAACAAAAACGCAGCGAGGAAGCTTTGCTGCGATCGCAAACCGAGTTAACCCAGCAAAAACTTCAGCTCGAACATACTTTACAGGAATTGCAGCAAACTCAAGCAGTATTAATTCACACCGAGAAAATGTCTACCCTCGGTCAAATGGTAGCCGGTGTTGCTCACGAAATTAACAATCCCGTTAGTAGCGTCTGCGGCAATCTCGTCCACATAGGTCACTATACCGAAGATTTGCTGAATTTAATCGATATGTACCAGCAGCACTGCCCACAGCCACCGGCATCAATTCAACAGAAAATTGAGGATATCGAGCTAGATTTTCTCTTAGAAGATTTGCCAAAAGCTATCTCTTCGATGCAGATTGGAGCCGATCGCATTCGGGAAATTGTGCGATCGCTCAGAAATTTCTCTCGCAAAGACGATTCTCAAATGACCAAGGTTAATCTACACGAAGGCATTGAAGGAACGCTGCTAATCCTGCAAAGCCGCCTGAAAGCCCGAGGCAACTATCCCGAAATTGCCGTAATTAAAGAATATGGCAACTTGCCTTTAGTTGAGTGCTATTCCGGTAAAATCAATCAGGTGTTTATGAATTTGATCGGAAATGCGATCGACGCGATCGAGGAATACAACGCAGGGCGATCGGTTCTAGAAGCCAAAGCTAACCGCAGCAAGATTAAAATTAAGACGGAAGTCCAAAACTCCAATGCTGTAATTCGGGTTTCTGACAACGGCCCCGGTATGCCCGAAAAAGTTTGCCAGCAATTATTCGAGGCCTTTTTTACCACCAAACCCGCAGGCAAAGGCACCGGTTTGGGCCTGTCCATTTCCTACAGAGTCCTCCAAGAGCACGGCGGGATGCTGACTTGCGTGTCTGCACCAGGGCAAGGAGCCGAATTTATCATCGAAATGCCGATCGAGCAAATTAGTCAGTAGTCAGTAGTCATTAGTGCGAGCGTCCCCGCTCGCGAACGCTATTAGTGCGAGCGTCCCCGCTCGCGAACGCTATTAGTGCGAGCGTCCCCGCTCGCGAACGCTATTAGT
>NZ_JAEQDE010000019.1:0-36344 GCF_020737865.1 Microcoleus sp. PH2017_35_SFW_U_B | reverse complement strand
CGAACGCTATTAGTGCGAGCGTCCCCGCTCGCGAACGCTATTAGTGCGAGCGTCCCCGCTCGCGAACGCTATTAGTGCGAGCGTCCCCGCTCGCGAACGTTATTAGTTATTGATTATTGCGAGATATTCAAAAATAACAAATAACAACTGCCAACTGTCAACTGTCAACTGTCAACTGTCAACTGTCAACTAACTACTGACACCTAGCCAAATAAATTCGAGCCACCCTATCCCCCGGATTTTGCCGCAAACAATCAGCAAATAACCCCGCCGCTTCAGTAAAATTATAGATATTGTACAAAGACAAAGCCTCAGTAAACACTGGCAAAGTAGCCAACTTCCCCGCTTTAACGAACGGCAAATCTGCATCAAAAACCTCATAAACAGTAACCCATGCAGACTTCCCCTTAACCTGAACCTTATCAATCACGCGAATCCCATAATCAGCAGGATTTCTCAAGCCATCGACAGTCTGCTGAGTAATTAACAGCGGCACCTCGTAATTCTTCGTCAAACTTTCAATCCGAGCAGCCAAATTAACCGCATCGCCAATCACAGTACCGTCCATCCGATTGCGTCCGCCAACAGTACCCAGCATCAAAGAACCAGTATTAATTCCCACCCCAATCTGGATCGGCACATCGCCCATAGAAACGCGATATTGATTGTATTCAGCAAGAGTATGCAGCATCTCAATCCCCGCTTTCACAGCATTGTCAGCGCCCTCGCTAAACAAAGCCATAATTGCATCGCCAATATATTTATCAATAAACCCATGATTTTCCACAATCAGCGGTTCCATATAACTCAAATATGAATTTATAAATTTAAAATTATCTTGCGGTGTCATCTGTTCCGAAATCGTTGTGAAATCGCGAATGTCAGAAAACAAAATCGACATTTCCAACTCTACCGCATCTCCCAATTTAACATCAACAATACTGTCATATCCCAAAAAAGATAAAAACTGATTTGGTACAAAGCGACTTGTCGCCTCAGTGATTTTTACTTCTGTATCTAGCGCCAGTTCCAGATTACTATTAACTTGAAAAAGTTCTGTAATCAGATTTTTGCGCTCGGCTTCAGCTTTTTTGCGATCGGTAATATCTAGAATGGTATTAATAGCATAAGTAATTTTTCCGGTGCGATCGTAGATAGGAGTTGCCGAAATTTCTAAGGGAATAATTTTGTCGCCGTTGTGGACTTCTACATCGTCAGCAGCGGCATTTTCTCCTCTCAACGCCCGCACAACTGGCAAGTCTTCAGGAGGATATTCTCGATCGGTGCCTGCTCGATAAGTTTGATAAACCTCTGACAATTGTTCTGAATTTATATCCGGCACCACTCCCTTACCAAATATCTCTTTGGCTTTATGATTGATATAGTAAACTTTGCCCTCAGCATCCAGCACCCCCACACCAATTGGCATTGCTTCCAAAAACTGTGTCAAGCGATTTTCGTTTTCATTGAGTTGGGCAATCAGTAATGCTTGGTCAAAGTTTAACTTTGCCAACTCGCTATTCATTTGCTGGAGTTGGGCATTTTGTTCCGCCAACAGTTTGTTTTGATGGTAACTATTGACAGCTTCTTTTACCGTCAAACTCAGGTCTTCTTGCTGCCAGGGCTTGGCGATATAACGATATAAATTTGCATTTTTGATAGCATTTCCTACCGCTTCAATATCTGCTTGTCCTGTGAGCATGATTTTCAGAGTTTTGGGTGAAATGATATGAACTCGCCTTAACAGCTCATCTCCATTCATTTCAGGCATAATATGGTCGGAAATAATTAACGGGACTTCATAGCCATCGTCTAGCAATTCCATGATTAATTCTAATGCTTCTTCCCCACCTTCAGCAATTTCGATGATATAATCATTACTGATTGCCTCTTGAAGTTCTGCTTTCAGACTTCGGAGTACAGTTTTCTCATCATCAACACAGACAATTACTTGTAGAGCCATAATTGAGACCGACCGGATTTAATAGTTTTCAACAACTCGGCTATAGTTGCGCTAAACCAGATTTAATCGTTTCCAACAGTTCGGCTTCCGACCAAGGTTTAGACAAACAGCAATGGAGATTCGCTTCGTTCTTAGCTCGGTTAATCGCTGCTTCGTCAGCTTGACCAGTTAGCATAATTTTAATAACTTTGGGGAATTTTTTGTGAATCCGAATCAGCAGCTCATCTCCTTTAATTCCCGGCATTAGCCAATCAGAAATAATCAAAATAATACTTATATCTTCCTCATTAAGTTCTTCGATTAACTCTAGAGCTTCATCCGCATCTTCCGCTCCTTCATAGAGGTAATCACTACCGAATGCTCTTGACAGTTGCGTCCTCAGACTATTTAACACAATTCTCTCATCATCAACACACAAAATAACTGGCTTAGACATTATTTTTTATCCTCTATGATTAGCGATATAACTCTGTTGGTAGGGTGGGAACTGCACACCTTACCGCTACTAATAGTCTTGCAAACCAGCTTATGCTTCAGTCCTGATATTGGTACATTTCATAATTATACTCTAACGTTCGGCAGAAAAACATTAAATGTAGTTTCACCTGGAATTGATTCTACCTCAATCCTTCCTTGATGTTTTTCCACAATCTTCTTCACAATGTCCAGTCCCAATCCGCTGCCTTCTCCTGCGGGTTTAGTAGTAAAAAATGGCTCGAATATTTTCGCCTCGATCTCTTCAGGGATGCCTTTGCCACTGTCAGTAACGCTAATCTTTACCTGATCGGATTGCTCCGTCAATCCAATAGTTAATGTGCCACGATTATCCATTGCTTGCAAAGCATTGTGAACGAGATTTGTCCACACTTGATTTAGTTCATCTGGATAGCATAGTATCGGCGGTATTTCGGTATAGTTTCTGACTACCTCAACTCCTTGTTTGAGTAAATTTTGATAGAGAGTTAAGATGGTTTCGATCCCTTCAGCAATGCTGGCTGTTGTCTTAGTGCCTGCCTGTTCGTAACGGGCATAGGTTTTTAAGGCAAACACAACTTTTGATGCTCGATCTGTAGCTGTATTGATAGTAGCGATGCCTCTTTTTAATTCAGACAGTTTGTAGGCGGTTCCTAGGATGTGCAAACTATCCGGTTTTTGGAGTAGCAGGAGACAAGTTTCGATACGATCGTAGATCCCCATCACAACTAATAGATCTGCAACAATATCGGCATTCTCAATCTCTAATTCTTGCAGTTCGCTTCTTAAAGCTCTCTTCAATTTGCGTTCTTCTTTGGTTGATAGTATTGATTCTTGTTGGAGAGATCGCTGAAGTAATTCTGAGAATTTTTGCCCTTCTTCTGGAGAGAAAGATTGAAAAAGTGCTGGCAAATGTTCCAGAGTTTGATCCAAGAACTTAGACACATTTCCCGCTGAAGAACGAATTGCACCCAAGGGTGTGTTAACTTCGTGAGCAACTCCCGCCACAAGTTGTCCTAAAGCTGCCATTTTTTCTGATTGAATCAGCTCTTCTTGGGTGGTTTCGAGCTGTTGGAGAGTATCGCTTAGTTCTTGATTTTTCTGGTACAAAGCTGCTTCAGCCTGCTTGCGATCGCCAATTTCTCGCCACACCGTATGCAGAATTTCCTTACCATCTACAGGAATTACAGTCAGCAATACTTCCACCCAAAAGTCTTCTCCGTCGCTGCGCCGGTGCATCCATTCAAAGCGATAGCTACCTCGCGAAAAAGCAATGGCTGTGATTTCCTGGGCTTTTTCAAAAGAGTTTCTACCGTCTGGTTGAATCTCCGGAGAAAGTTGAGCCGGCGGCAAGGAAAGAAGCTGTTTTTTGTCATTGCAACGCATCATTTTGACCGTGGCGGGGTTGCAGTCGATAAAAACATCTCCATCTAAAAGCAAAATTGCATCGGCGGATTGCTCGTAAAGTTGTCGAAAACGAGCTTCTGACTGCTGGAGTTCTTGGGTGCGTTCTTCTACTTTTGCTTCTAAATTGGCATAGAGTTGGGCATTTTCGATCGAGATGGCAGCTTGAGAAGACAATAATTGTAGAACTGCTAATCGATCGAGAGTAAATGCACCCACTGTCAGGTTATTTTCTAGGTAAAGGATACCGATCGCCTTTCCTTGATGTTGAATAGGCAAACACAATACTGATTTTGGTTTGTGCTGACTTATGTATGGATCGTTAATATTTTTAATGGGAGATTCTGGTTGGTTGATTTCCTCGAACAAGTCGTTAAAAATGACATATTCTTGAGTCCTAAAAACATAGTTGATGACGCTTCGAGGTAACTTATCGCTAGTTTCAATAGGAATTGACTCCAGAACTTTTATTTCTGCAACACCGCTAATTCCGGTAGCTTCAATTACTAAATTACCTGCTTTTTGCAAAATAAAATTGCCTGTTTCTGCTCCGGCATTTTCCATCACTACTTGCATTAAAATTGACAGCAATTTGTCAAGCTGAATTTCTCCTGAAAGTGTTTGAGATGCTTTCATGATTGTCCCGAAGTCCAGGATTTCTGAAACACTGGAACTCGTGGATGAGATAGTTCCAGACTTCATTAGCACAATTGTTTCGTCTGTATGAATGCTCTTTTTCTGGTTCAGGATTGGGGCGAGCAATTGGGGATACCGTTTTTCTAGATCCTCAACCTTTGCCTTTGCACCCCAACGCGCATAAGCGTAGTAGGCGTCGGTTAAGTAAACTGTGCCAACTTTATCTTTACCCCAAGCGAGATAGAATTTAGCCGCGAGTTCCTGGGCTAGTGCTTCTTCGTTGAGATAACCGTTTTCTTTGGCGAGGGAAATGGCGCGATCGTACAATTCGATCGCCTCTAATTTTTCCTCTAAAACTCGATGCCGTTCTGCCTCTACTAGATAAAATTTATGTAGATAATTCATCGGGGCATGATTCGCCCATTTTTGCATTTTCTCCTGATTGGCGATTACAGTTTCGAGGATTTGTTGTTGTTCCGAAATCTCTCGATCGGGATACACCGCCAACTTAGACAGAGAATCATAGGTATAAAAAATCGGTACTAATATCGAAGCTACTCCTGCATCTAAATACTCTTCTGCTCCGGCAGAATGCTCAATGGCTTGGTGGTAGTCACAAAAAAGATAACAAAGGATTAACTTATTTAAGAAAAAATAGTAACACGCTATTCTGTAATTATTGGCAATATGAATCGGTAACATTTTTGCTTCATCACAAGCTGAACCGATTAAAAAGCAAGGATTATCCGTCCTTTCCAGTAAGTTTAATACAACTTGATGGTAAATTTGATGCAATTGAAGAATGCTATCCTGATTCATCTTGTCGATCGCATCACCGTAAGTTTCCATCTCTAGTTTCACGCTTGATAGCTCGACCGATCCACTAAAGAATAAATGGTAGCAATACCTGTGGGCAGAATAGCAAGCGTGTTCTAAATCTCCTGTCTCTAAACCGCTAAAGTAAGAAGCTAGAAAAGGTTTTAAGGTCTCTGTAATATGCTGTTTCCAATGCTTGATAAAGCAAGCTTCTACAAACAGCGTCATAGATTTGAAAGGCTTAGTATCGAGTTTTTCGAGTAGATTTAGTGCAAGTTGTCCAAATTGATAGCCCGATTCTAACTCCCCCATGACTCCGCAGAGAATGAGTCCATAATTAGCATAGGCATGAGTATGAGTTGGTGCATTACCATATTTAAGGGCTAATTGAATTTGTTTAAAAGTAATGAGAGGTAGCAAAACTGGAGTGACCATGTAAGCAGAAGGACAGAGTTGTAACAGCATCTGAGTTGCTGCCAGTTTTTGCGGGTCACTCATGTCAGGTAAATCAATTAAGTCATGAATCGGTTTTTCTTGTAAAGCCAATTGCGTCTTTTCAAAAGCCAAGGGAATTTCTGTCAGTTCTGGATCTTTAGGTAGATCTATCCCCAAGAGTTTGAGAATGTCTAACCCAAAATTCAAAGATTGTTTGAGTTGGTTCTGCGCTTTCAAAGCTTGAATTTTAACTTGATAAGTTTTGATTTGATCTAAGAGCGTATTTGCCTTTTCCAGGACTATTTCTGCCAATGGCTCCATTTGCTCAAAATCACCATTCAGATACATCGCCTCTGTGGCTTCTTCGTAAAGTGCTAAACTCAGGTTGTAATGATTCTGCCAACACTCAACATCCAGGAGTTCTATGCCTAAAGTTAAATATTTTTCAGCAGCCGCGTAAGCCGTGGAAGATTTAGCTTTACGTCCAGCTATTAAATTTAATTGAGCAAGCTCATCTCGTTTGATTCGATCGGTAATTAACTCCACCCCGATATTTAATTGGTTGACAATATCAAAAATCTTCTCTTCTTGTTCTGCTTCTGGCGTATTCCTCAACAACAATTGTCCGATTTCGAGGTGGGTGGACTGTTTCTGGGATTCGGGAATCAGAGAATATGCCGCTTGCTGCACTCGATCGTGCAAAAATCTGTAGGGAACCGATAACTCCGATCCTTGAAGAATTTCAATTGATTCAGATTTCTGAAAAAATTTATATACTTCACTGGTGGGAATAATTAATCCTTCTTGCAGTGCTAGCCACAAATCGGCTGCTGTTTCCGACTCGGATTTTTTGGAGACAATTGCTAGCGTTGCTAAGTCAAATTGATTACCTACACAAGCTGCAAGTTTTAAAGCTTGCTGAGTATTTTCAGGCAATTTCTGCAACTGAATTGCCATAAACTCGACGACATCATCAGTCCAAGAAAGCGCCCTCAATTTGGCAATGTCGCACTGCCACCCCCCCCTTGCCCCGGGGGTGAAATCAAATGATATAAATCCATCGCTGTGCAAAAATTGCAGAAATTTAGTTGCAAAAAAGGGATTGCCTTTGGTTTTGGCAAAAATCAATTCCGTCAAAGGCATTGCTCTTTCTATTGGACAAGAAAAAGTATCCGCAATTAGGCAATTTAGGGAAGTTAGGTTGAGAGGTGCTAAGGTAATTTGATTGACTTTCAGGACGGGTGGATCGATATCCTGCTTTTCTAGAGAAGATGCTGACGAATTAGCCTCTACTTTCCTAATCTCACCCAATGTCAACATTAGCGGGTGAGCCGGAAATACTTCGTTGTCTCGATATGCTCCCATTAACAACAGATAGCGGGTATCTGTTTCGCTCATCAACAATTGCATCAATTTCAAAGAAGCTGAGTCTGCCCACTGCAAATCATCCAAGAAAATTACTAAAGGATGTTCTTTGGTGGCGAATACTCGGATAAACTTGCCAAATAGCAAATTAAAACGATTTTGAGCTGCGACTCCTTCTAGTTTGAGGACTTCTGGCTGCTTACCAATTAGGTGTTCTAATTCTGGGATGACATCGATAATAACTTGACTGTTTTCACCCAAAACCCCTAATATCTTGACTCGCCATTTCTGCACCTCGCCAGCACTTTCGGTGAGTAATTGTCTGATTAAATTCTGGAATGCCTGCACCCAGGAAGAGAAGGGAATATCCCGCTTAAATTGATCGAATTTTCCTTTGATGAAGTAACCCCGTTGGCGGACAATGGGTTTGTGAACTTCATTGACAACGGCGGTTTTTCCAATGCCGGAAAATCCCGCTACTAACATGATTTCGATATTGCCTTCGCTGATGCGATCGAAGGCTGCTAATAGGGCTTTAACTTCAGTTTCTCTACCGTAGAGTTTTTCGGGAATGACGAAGCGATCGCAAATATCCCGATTTGCCAATACAAACTCGCTAATAGTCCCATTTTCTTGCCATTGCTGCGAGCATTTTTCTAAGTCGTAGCGCAGCCCAGCAGCACTTTGATAGCGTGATTCTGGAGTTTTTGCCATCAGTTTCATGATGATATTATTCACCATCACTGAGATAGCTGGAACCAGATTGATTGGCTCAGTTGGCATTCTGGCAATATGACAGTGGACTAACTCCATTGGATCGTTAGAGTCAAAGGGCAATTTCCCTGTTAGTATTTGGTAAAATGTAACTCCCAACGAGTAAAAGTCGGTACGGTAGTCGATACCCCGATTCATGCGTCCCGTTTGTTCTGGGGACATATAAGCTAGGGTTCCTTCTAAGACGTTTGGATTTTGGATTTCCTGGTTTTCTCTGGGTAGAAGTGAGGAAATGCTGAAGTCAATTAATTTAACTTCTTTAGTTTCCGGGTTAATGATGATATTCTGGGGCTTGATGTCTTTGTGAATAATTCGGTTGTGATATAGTCCTTCTATGGTTTTGACAATCTGAATTGCGATCGGCAAAAATTCATTTAGCGGTAGAGGCGAACTCTGGAGGGAGGAAATGTCAGATTTACTGGATTTGATATTCTCCAATTGCTCTGAATTAACAGTATACTCAGCGAGGGAAATACCTCCAATATCCTCGGTAATCAGAGCAAAAGCATTCTGATAGTTTAAGAGTGCAATGGGTTTGAGAATTCCCGGAAGGTCAAGATTTTTGGTGATCGTGTACTGATTCCGAAACTGTATGAGTTCGCTAAAAGTGGGATATTCACTCCATAACAGTTTGATAATTACTTTTTGGTTTGACTCAGAAACTCCTCGATAAACCTGGGTTCTAGAGCCATTATAGATTTGCTCGGTGAGGTGATAGCCGGGAATTTTTAACATATTATCAGTCATGGTGAAGAGGTTAAATCAATATTCTGTAGATGCTATCGGAGGCTGAAAATGATAAAGCGGTAAGGTGCATATTGCACATCTTACAGAGTAGAGTTTATGCGCCCAGAACAATTAATCCAAAATTCTTGGCTGTTCAAATTTTAGATGCTCTGGCTGAAATTAATTAGGTTTTTTAGTGCTATTTAACTATTTTCGACAGGGACTAAATGACACCCGGTGAAAGACAGACACACCACAACGTTCCAAAGCTAACTTATGTTTAGCAGTACCATATCCTTTGTTGTTTGTCAAGTCATATTCAGGATACTTGACGGCCATCCGCAGGATTAATTCGTCGCGCCAAACTTTGGCGACAATACTAGCAGCGGCAATCTGAATCGATCGCGAATCACCTTTAATCATCGTCTCTTGGTCGATCGACAAATTGGGTATTCTTTGATTGCCGTCAACCAAACACAAATCTGGGGCGACATTTAATTTCAAAATCGCCCGTTTCATTGCCAACAAAGAAGCCTGCAAAATATTCAGGCGATCGATCTCCCGCACCGAAGCCACACCAATTTGACAGTCAACCGCCACAGCCCTGATTTTGACTGCTAACCGACTCCGGGCTGCGGCACTCAACTGTTTGCTGTCGCGCACTCCGCAACTTACTAATTCTTCGAGAACTTCGTCGGGCAAAATGCAGGCGGCTGCCACCACTGGCCCGAACAAAGCTCCTCTTCCTACTTCATCTACACCTGCAATTATCCGAGGGAAAGAGGGGGAGGGGGAAAGGGGGAGAGGGGGAGAGGGAGAGGGGGAGATTGGGAGATGGAAAGATGGGAAGAGAGTAAAAATTTCTACTTCTTCTTTGTTCCTTTTTCTTTGTTCCTTCTTCCTTCTTCCCTCTTCCTTCTTCTTTGTTCCTTCTTCCTTCTTCCCTTTTCCTTCTTCCTTCATAATCACTCATCCAAAACAGCAGAGGAGCGGCGACGGCGGCGGCGGTTGATCGCAGGTTCCTCGGGTTCGCTCGATTCGATCGCCTCGTGGGATTCGATCGGCTCATAGGATTCGATCGGCTCATAGGATTCGATCGGCTCATAGGATTCGATCGACTCATATAGCTTATTCGGCTGATTCGAGAAAGCCATCACATCGTCGGCTTCCTCCATCGGCTCAAAATCATCGATTTCGTCGATCGAACTTGCGCCGTAAATTTCAGCCTCATCATCAGCATCATCGTCATCGTCATCCTCAGCAAATACCGGCAGGGCAACCGACATTTCTGAATAATAATTTTGTTCCTCAACATGGGGTGCTGGCGCAGGCGCTTCAAATTCAAATTCGAGCTGCTCAAAAGGCGGCTTATTCGGCCCAGCTCCGGGGAGTGTCACCGAAACGATCGCATTTTTAGGATTTTTGACGCTGCGATCCGTTAGCACCAAAGGAGAAACCCCCATCAGAGCATAAACATCCTGCTCTTCTGGCGTCATTTCCACCGAAATCACCTCCGGAGGCTCCACCATCGGCTTCAGCAGCTCAGACTTAGTTGGCCGCACGCGATCGAATTCCTCGCGCCTGCCAACAGTTGCCATATTCACTAGCCCGAAGCCCTCAGAAGCTGCCCGGATGCCGGGGGGAGTCACCACCAGATACTCAGAGCGGGTATCTGCGACGGGCGCACTCGAAGTATTCGGCAGCCGCAACTTGCTACGTACCGGTTCCTCTTCCACCGGGACGACGGCAAAAGGCTCTTCACCAATCCGGCGGCGCCGCCGCCGTCTGGTTCCGTTGCCCAAATCCTGATAGCTGGGATGGTTGAGCAAGTCCAAAGCTGAGGCGTTGCCGCCAGTCTCAACAAAATCCAAACTTTCGCTCTGAGGTTCCCAAGCAGCCCGAGCGAGTTCGGGGGAACGTTCTTCTCGCACTGGTGCAGCAGTTGCAGCAGCTACAGGCGCCAAGCTGCGGCGTTCCAATCCTTCTGGCAAGTTCAACATCACCCGGTTGGAGGAAGTCACAGTGCGATCGGCTGCTTCCCGCACCGCTGCGCCGAAGTCCTCTTCGCCCGGGAGTTGTACCAGATGACCCAACCCACTGCAAGTAGGGCAACTGTGGCCGAATAACTCGTAAATATTTTGACCTTGGCGTTTGCGGGTGAGTTCTACCAGTCCTAATTCGGACAGTTGAGCTATTTGGGGTCGAGATTTGTCAGCTTTGAGAGCTTTATTGAAATGTTCCAGCACCTGCAACTGATCGCGGCGGGATTCCATGTCGATAAAGTCAACAATAATCACTCCGGCAATATTGCGAAGTCGTAGTTGTCTAGCAATTTCCGTGGCTGCTTCGCAATTTGTCCAGAGTACAGTTTCGCGAGCCGTTGCCGATCGAGTAAACGAGCCAGAGTTGACATCAATTACCGTCAGCGCTTCTGTCGGCTCGATAATCACATAACCGCCAGAAGGTAAATCTACCCTTGGTCTGAGAGCTTCTCGAATCGCAGCGTTGACGCGGAAAAATTCTAAAATCGAGGCGCGCTCTCGGTGGTGGTCGATCAAAACTCCCGCAGGAAGTTTACCGCCGTTCCAGCTCATCAACTGCTGCTTCACCCGCTTAATCCCATTTTGCGAGTCCACGACAATCCGGTTCACGTCACCGCTGAACATATCCCGCAATACCCGCTGGATAAAATCGTCATCGCGGTTGAGCAGTGCCGGCGCCCGGGTAGAACCGCCTTCAAGTTGAACAGCTTCCCACTGCTTTTGCAGCACTTCCAAATCTTCCATGATGGCTTCTTCGGTCATGCCTTCGGCTTCGGTTCTTACCAGCAGCCCCATCCCGGCCGGTTTCACCAAAATAGCCAGGGCTCTGAGGCGGTTGCGCTCGGCTTCCGACTTGATTCTCCGGGACAGATTGACTCCCCTGCCGTAGGGCATCAGTACCAAATAACGCCCGGGCAGGGTAATGTTGCCTGTCAGCCGGGGGCCTTTGCTGCCCGTCGGTTCTTTCATCACCTGTACCAGCACTTTTTGCTGGGGGGTGAGGAGTTCTGTAATTGCTCCTGCCGATCGCTTGAGCCGCAGTGGGCCGAGGTCTGTGACGTGCATGAACCCGTTGCGTTCTGGGTCGCCAATATTGACGAAGGCCGCATCTATCCCAGGAAGTACATTTTCGACAATTCCCAAGTAAATGTCACTGACTTGATGGCTGCCTGTGGCTACCACGAGTTCTTGGATTTGATCTTCTGAAAAGACGGCAGCAATGCGATGCTGCTCTGCTATAACTATCTGCTTTGTCATTCAATTTCCTCAAAAAACTGTCAGCAAGTTAGAGACACTAACGCTGAAAAGTGCCTCTGACTTTAACTGTAATTAGTAGTAGCTTAAAGAGTTATTAGCTGTCAGTTGGTGCAGGGTTGAAGGAAATTTAACTCTTCACTGTTAACTGTTAACTCTTCACTGTTACAGATAAAAAAGTAGTTAAACCCGACCGATCGAGAGTTATGAGTTATGCTCAGCAGATAAATCTGAGAGATAGAAATAAGGAGGCTTTTATCGAGTTAGCAATATTGAGTTTTAAGTTGAGAATTGCTTTCCTCAATACTTCAAAATTCAACAGTTGCAACTCTTCCTTTGAACTCAGCGAATAAATTCAGCGCCACTCTCACCAATTTCTTAACACACAACTGAACACACAACTGAACATTACGAACTGATAACTCCGCTTGCGTGGTGGTTGAGGGCTGGTTTTGAGCGAAAGTAAGTAGGATTGATACTCCCCAGGGCTTAAGCCACGGGGATTCTTGAATGAATCCGAAAACTCTCAAAGGTGCTATCAAATCACCTCTAGACGCTCAAAACAACTACCTTTATAAAAGATGTTGCAATTGCGCTTACTTTGAAATTGTGCTTGTTTTCATAGACCATCACAACGCCAGATAGGTACGCTTCACACTCTGCCATTACTTGTCAGTTATACAGGCTTACTACTCCTTGAGGAGTGTGGTGGCTCACTGTGCCGGGATTTCTCCGATACTAGAGTGTTTCAACACGTAGATGGTTGTTTTACTTGCTAACTCAATTATAGAATAAGACTCCAATCACTTGTGTAAAGGAATATTGAAGGCGGTTGAAACCGCTACCGACTTCCTCCCCGTGTCTAAAGCCAGGGGCACGCCGGGCTCGTTTTCTGGTGAAAGCGTAAGGACTTTTATTGAATTCTTGCGCGATCACACTCAACAGACTCTATTCTTGGCATTCGACTGGAACTTCCGCCCCTGCCAACCCTAAAACCTTGTCAGTCGATTTTAGATTGAATAATTTTAGATTTTAGATTTACAAGCGCAGATGAATCTGGGAACTTGAACCTTGGTCTAAAATTTTGGGATCTCCACGAATTAAGTCCGGGCTTGTATCCGTTTTCGATCGAGGTCAAAAACATCTATTGTTGAATACCCGCTGGCTCGGCTTGAACCATGAGATTTTTGACTAAGCCGACGATCGACAACCACTCGATCGATCGAAATTAATCGATCAATTTGGTTCATGCTCCGCTCCTGCGGGTTTAGCGCTAGATTTAGCCCGTGAATGTACAAAAAGGCTTGAAGTCTTGAACAGAAGCAATTTGCACCCAGCCCGCGTTGCTGGTTGGCTCTTAGCGACGAGCGACAAAAGCGCTCAAGCCGCTGCGGCTTCCATAACAAGCAATTATAGCTTGACACGACACATCCCGATCGAGAGCCGAAGGTGAAATATTTCACCACAGCTTCCCTATTTTAACCATAACCCAAGATTAGCTGACTGCGCTGAACCTGCAAAAGCTGAATTTCCTGCTGGCTGACTTGTTCGAGCATGAAAACAAGGTGTTCGGGCTTGAGCAGGTTGCCGTCGCTGCGACAACTGCCGGTATAGCGCAAGACGGCTGTACCTTCGGATTGCTGCACAAGTTCTAGTTTGTGCAGCCGATCGCGCAAATTGACATCGCGAGTCTTTCCCGACTTAGTAGTGTGCACCCGCCAAAAAGCCTCTGTTTCGGCGATCGCCTTCACCCAAGCTTCCCAATTGGCAGTATCTGCGACGGAGACAGCAGTAGAATTATCCTGGTCAGATTCGCCATTTTCCGTCAACAAGCCTGTTGCAGCCACAGTAATTACGTACTCCGCTGCTTCTAACAATTGACTGGCAGAAGGAGCTTTGAGGTCGATCGACTCAACCTTGTAAATCGGGATATTTTCCGGCAGAGCCGCCGCCAATTTTGCTCGAAAAATCTCAAGATCGATCGACTCAGTGAGTTCAAAATCAGCAATTTCCCCAGTGCTGGTAACGCCCAGAGGCAGAGCATTTGCCACAGAAATCCGAGGATTTGGGTGGAAGCCGCCAGTAAACGAAATCGGTAAATCGGCCCGGCGGACAACTCGATCGAACAATCGCAGCAAATCCAAATGACCAACCAAAGCCATATCGCCCACCTTCCCAAACCAAACCCGAAAACGCTGTTTCCGTTCTGTATTCGGTACAAATTCCCCAGCAAAATCTGGAATTGGCAGGGCATCTACAACCACATTGTGTCCGAAATCTGTGCCGCAAACCCCGCAGCGGGAACACCCTTCAAAGGAACAATCGGGAACCGTCGCTGCTTCTAAAGCCTTTTGCAAGTCAAGTTTCAGCCAGTTTTTATCGATTCCCGTGTCTAAGTGATCCCAAGGTAAAGGTCGATCGAGAAAGAGGGGGAGAGGGGGGGAGGGAGAGAGGGGGAGAGGGGGAGATGCGGGAAAATCTTCCGACTTCCCTCGGACGACTTCCCTCGGACGACTTACATCCGTTACATCCGTTACATCCGTTACAGAATCCGTTGCCGAACTTCCTTCTTCCTTCTCCTCTTCCTTCTGAAAAAGATTCCATTCGCCGCTTTCAACTTGACGGTATTTCCAGGTAAGGCCGGATTCATCGATCGCCCTTGTCCAAGCCTTGTATGCTGTATCCAAGTTTTCCCACCAAGCATCCATACCGGCGCCCAGTTCCCAAGCCCGGCGGACTACAGCACCCAAACGTCGATCGCCCCTACCGACAAAATCCTCCATTGCCGAAATCCGCACATCGGTATAATTCACCTTGATATTTCTCATCGCTTTGAATTCACCCTTCAGCAATTTTTGCTTGCGTGAAAACTCGGCAGTAGAAACCGAATGCCACTGAAAAGGAGTGTGAGGCTTAGGCGTAAAATTAGAAATTGTCAAGTTAAAATTCAGTGGCCGCCTGCCATTAAGCCTGCATTCCCTTTGCAGCCAGCGGACTGTTTCGGCGATTCCCAGAACATCAAAATCGGTTTCTCCGGGCAAACCGATCATAAAATACAGCTTGATTTTATCCCAACCGCGATCGACCGCAGTTTTGACACCCCGCAACAATTCTTCGTTTGTCAAACCTTTGTTAACGATGTCGCGCATCCGCTGCGTGCCGGCTTCCGGGGCAAAAGTCAAACCGCTTTGTCGCGTGCCGCCGAGAATGTCGGCAATATTATCGTCAAATCTGTCAACCCGCTGACTGGGTAAAGACAGAGAGATATTTTTGTCTTTGAGGCGGTTTTTGATTTCCATCCCCACAGCCGGAAGTGCTAGATAGTCGGAACAACTCAGGGAAAGCAGGGAAAACTCGCTGTGCCCGGTGGCTTTCATTCCTTCTTCTATCGCCTCTACGACTTGCTGCGGTTCCACATCGCGGGCGGGGCGAGTCAGCATTCCCGGCTGACAGAAGCGACAGCCGCGGGTGCATCCCCGGCGAATTTCGACTGTCAGTCTGTCGTGTACTGTTTCGACGTAGGGTACTAGCCCGATCGAATAAGCTGGTATGGGAGTTGCTACGCGGCGCAGAATTTTTTCTGGGACTTGCGGGCGGTTGGGATGAACAGAACCATCTGCCGCCATATCGTAGAATTGGGGCACGTAAACGCCGGGAATTTGCGCTAAATCCAGCAATAGTGCTTCTCGGCTCAAATTATTAGTTTTGCCTTCTGCCAAAATCAAGCCAATTTCTGGCAGCAATTCTTCTCCATCTCCCAAAGCGATGAAGTCAAAAAAGTCAGCGTAGGGTTCGGGATTGGAGGTTGCGGTTTGTCCGCCAGCAAAAATTAGCGGCAAATCGCCGCCATTTTGGGCATTTGTCGCTCTTTCTTTCCAAGTTAGGGGAATGCCGGCTAAATCCAGCATTTCCAGAATGTTTGTTGCTCCGAGTTCGTAGCTGAGGCTGAAGCCGAGAATATCAAATTCTGTGAGCGATCGCCTGGATTCTACAGCAAACAGGGGAGTTTTGGTCGTTAGCGCAGCCCTCGGAGAGGATCGCAGTTTTGCTGCTAAGTCTGGTGCGGGCAAATAAGCTCGATCGCACAACTGTCTCGGCAAGGCATTCAAAATATTGTAAAGGATGATGTGTCCCAGATTGGAAGCACCAACTTCATACACTTCTGGATATGTGAGCACCCAGCGTACAGACGCCCCATCCCAAGGCTTGCGTACAGCCCCCAACTCGTTTCCTAGATAACGAGCAGGCTGATTGATTTCTGCTGTAAGTAATTCTTCGATTTTTACTGCCACGGCTCGACTCGCTCTCATATTTGCGACTCTTAAGCAGCCTACCTTAAAATCTGCCAATACGCCAACGGCAGTCCTATCTCTTTGGAGCCCTTTAACTCAAGTTGCTGTGTTTGCTTACTTGTTTTCACTGGTGAGTAGATTCTAGAAGTGCTTGTTTACACAAGACAAGAGTTTGCTGCTTCAAAGCTTTCGACATTTTCAAATATCTCAAAAACTCGATCGAGTTGGCTGAGTTCCAGAATCATTCTAATTCCGGCGGTAACTGAACACAGACTAAACCTGCGTCCCATTTTTTTCGCCTGCTTGAGGCCGGAAATCAATGCCATCAAACCCGCGCTGTCAATAAATGTTACTGCGCCAACATCTACGAGTACCGCTACTACTCCAGGGGCTGAAATTGTTGTGGTTAGTTGCTCTGTGAATTCTCCGGCTGTGGCTGCATTTAGGTGGTCTAGGGGTCGAATCACCCTAAGTGGTTTATGGGCAAGAAGTGTCTGCATATATCAAACCTATGGTTGCTACGTATTTTCAACTACCGTACTGGACGGAGGTAAGCCTAAACCTACTTGACACCTACGAGCGTAACCCTACCTGAGGAAAACCGATCGGTAGTTTTGAGTAGTTTACTGAATCTTTATTTATTTAGTCTTTTTTATAAAAGTTTGTGCAAGATTTACGGAGTAAAGGTAAGCTACTATACTATTTTTTATTTGTGCGACGAGGTTTAGTGTTGGCAATCGTAAAGATTGCGATCGACCTTATCCTAGCTGTTAGGTTAAACTGAGCAATGTAATTGAAATCACTGGTTAGTTCTGATTTGGATCACTCACTCCATCGACTGTTAAGATGACAATAATACTGTACGGAGTTCTCCGATATACTATGCAAGCAACTCATGCTATTCGTCAACTTGTAGAAAAAGCCCTCTACATTAAGCAGTTGACGCCTGACATTGAAAACGAAATCAACAACGAGCTCACCCGTTTGGGCTACATCTCGGATATTGATTATGAGGCTTTAGAGTTATTAATGGATGAAATGGATGCTGGCCGGGTGCAATTGGTATCTAGTAGATAGTTGGAACCGGAGAGCGCGGAAAAATCACAGATTGAAAAAAAATCCTTGCACGGTGGGAAAGACGGGAGTCTCAGAAGCATTTACCCCGGCACGGTACTTTTAAAAGCTCGCACCCAGTTGATGAGCTTGATATTTGAGGCGATGGTTTGTTCACCTCACTATCAAAAAAATACTTTTACTTCAATTAAATATATAACTTTTGGGGCTTGACAAATGAGGTGTAATAGTAATTTATTAATGATTACTGTTACCTAGCTGAGGTGGAAAACCGGTTTGGAACGATCGCAATTAAATTTGTTCGATCTTTCAGACTGAAGTCCTCATCAAACAAGAGAGGAGTTCAGTCCGAACGATCGAAAGTGATAACGGTTATTTTACCGGAATATATATAATCAGGCGCGATCGCCAGTTGTGTAAAGTTTTGTAAAAAGTATACGGGATTTGCATAAAAAAGAACAAGTTGCGCCGATAGCTCAAATAGAGAGGCTCGCGTCCTAGTGGCGAGAGAGTCTGTCAACTTGTATCTCAACTTATGTAATATGTCAAGAGAACCAGATAGCACGGAAACTTCAATCAACAGTCTATTTGCCAAAATCGAGACCTTGCTGATGCAGACTTGGCAAGAAACAGGCCACGGATGCCTAACTATTGAGAGCGAAAAAATCAGTCCGAAAAAAATCCAAGTAATTATTCGAGGCTCTACTTACTATCGCTATGTTATTTCCCCTGAAGGCATAAACAAGTGGGTTTTAAAGCAAATTGCCGAAGGGGATTGAGCGATTAACGGTTGGGTAATTGGTAATTGGTAATTGGTAATTGGTAATTGGTAGTAATTGGTAATTGGTAATTGGTAATTGGTAATTGGTAATTGGTAATTGGTAATTGGTAATTGGTAATTGGTAATTGGTAATTGGTAATTGGGAATTGGTAATTGGTAATTGGTAATTGGTAATTGGTAATTGGGAATTGGTAATTGGTAATTGGTAATTGGTAATTGGTAATTGGTAATTGGTAATTGGTAATTGGTAATTGGTCGTTATATAATGAATTTGCGATCGCTCCTATCCAAGAAAATTGATTAGTCGTGAGGATTTCCATCCTTGCCGAGTCAATCAAAAAGGGAGCATCTCATTTTTGCAAAAAACATTTTTTTTACAGTGCGAGCGTCCCCGCTCGCGTGCTATATCAGCACGCGAGCGGGGACAGCACTACAGATGCAAAACTGAGATGCTCCCATCAAAAATCGATCGCCCGCGACACCAAACTTGCCACCACCGCCACCAACTCAGCAGGATCGAGAGGCTTGGGTAGGTGAATTTGAAAACCCTGTCGCAGCGCCCGCACCCGTTCCTCCAGCCTACCGTAAGCTGTGAAAGCCACCGCCGGAATTTCCCTGTCCCCCATTTGCTCTCGCACTTGCGGCAGCAGAGCCTCTCCTTCAGCGGTTTGTATGCCGAGATCGATCGCCAACACATCCGGATTCAGCCTAGAAATCGCTTCCAAGGCTTCCATTCCCGAGACAGCAGTCTCCACCTCAGCTCCGCAATCTTCGAGCACTGTACGCGCAAAATCCAAGGAATCCCCGTCGCCATCAACCACCAACACCCGCACTCCCGAAAGGTTGCTGCTAACAAAAGACGGATCTATAGGGGATCTGGCCGGGGTTTCTCGAACCACAAACTCCCCAGCCCCGGTAACAGAAAATCCGCTGTCGCCCTCTTGCTGTTTAATTGGCAATCTCACGAAAAAGCTCGCTCCTTGTCCTTGGCCAGCCGATTCTACTTGCACTGTTCCCCCGTGCATTTCCACAAAATGGCGCACGAGAGCCAAACCTAGACCCAATCCGTTGTACGATCGCGTTGTAGAGGTATCAGCTTGGCTGAAACGCTCAAAAACGTGCGGCAAAAACTCTCCTGGAATCCCTTGTCCCGTGTCGCTGACTTCAATTTCCACACTAGGCGGTGACAAATTTTCACAACAGGCGGATTGTCCGGGCATACTCGTCCTCTCCACCTTGTGCAGCGCCACCCTCACCTGTCCTCCGTCAGGAGTAAACTTAATCGCATTCGACAGCAAATTCCACGCCACCTGCTGCAAGCGGCCGGAATCGCCAAACATCCGCCCCGCAGTTTGGTCGAAATCCGTCACAATTTCAATATTTTTTGCCCCAATCGCCGGAGCGAGAGTATCGATCGCACCTTCAACAGTCGAAATCAAATCTACCCACCGCAAATTCAGCGACAGTTGGCCAGTCATAATCTGCGACACGTCTAACAAATCCTCAATTAGCGTCCCGAGCGATCGCGTATTGCGGTCGATCGTTTCCAGAGCCTTAACAGTCGTTTTTTCATCAAACTTGCGGTGGCGCAGCAGTTGCGCCCATCCCAGCATCGCATTCAACGGCGTCCGCAATTCGTGGGACAAAGTTCCCAGAAACTCATCTTTAATCCGGTTCGCCCGCGCCAATTCTTCAGCTCGATCGTGCAGTTCTTTTTCCAACTCCTTGCGAACCGTCAAATCGAGAATAAAAGCCACTGATTCTTGCCGCTTTTCCCCCAACAAAATATACCCCACCAACACCGGAATCCGGCTGCCATCAGGCCGAATGTATTCCTTTTCGTAGGGACTGCAAACGCCCTCGGCCTTTGCCTCTGCGATGCCGATTTCGTCCAGCGGTAGGTACTCCGGCGGTGTAATGTCAATCCAGCGGAGTTCCCCGCGCTGCAACTGTTCCCGCGTGTAGCCAACGAGGCGCAAAAATTCGTCGTTAGCCTCACTGATACCGCCGTCAACATCGCCGAAGAGAATTCCGATCAAGTTAGATTCTGCCAACATTCTCAGCTTTTCTTGACTAGCTTTGAGTGCTGCTTCTGATTGCTTGCGATCGCTCACATCTTGGATGTAAGCCGAGCAACCAGAATCGGAAGGATAAAAACGCACTTTCAACCACTTATTCCATAACGGCACGAATTCTTCATATTCGACTGTTACCTTGTCTGCTAATGCTTTGGTGGCGATTTTGTAAGACGGTAAATCCACGGCCCAGGGATATATTTCCCAAATATTTTTCCCGATCAGTTCTGCTTGTAAGTTGCCAAAAATCTCTTGACCTTTGTGGTTAATATAGGTGAATTTCCAGTTTGAATCGAAGGCGACAAAAGCGTCGGTAATGCTTTCGAGAATGTTAGTAATTCGAGCGTTTGCCGATAGTAGCGCTTGAGCTGTTTGTTCTGCTTGTTTGCGAGCTGCTTGTTCCCGGGACAAAGCCATAACACGTTCTTGTTCTGCCTGTTGGCGATCGCTAATATCGATGCAAGAACCGATGTAACCGGCAAAAGTGCGATCGGGTCTGTACAGGGGTACCCCTGTACTCACAACCCAGCGGTACTCCCCGTCATAGCGCCTCAAGCGGTACTCGATCCGGTACTCGCTGCGGGCGTCGAAGGCTCTCCGGTAAACATCCATATATTTTGGCAAGTCGTCAGGATGCAAGCTTTCCATCCAACCGATGCCGATTTCTTGCGCCAAAGTTTTACCGGTAAACTCCAACCAAACTTTGTTAAAGTAATCGCCAAGTCGATCGATATCCGACATCCAAATCATCACCGGCGCGGTATCTGCCATCATCCGAAACCTGGCTTCGCTTTCTTGGCGCTGTGCTTGAGCTGCTTTGCGATCGAGCCGTTCTTTAACTTCCCGCAGGGCCCGCTCGATCGACGGCACCAACCGCGTCAAACGCCGTTTGAGAACATAGTCTGTAGCCCCGCTTTTCAAAGTCTCAATTGCCACTTCCTCACCCAAAGTAGCCGACACAAAAATAAACGGCACTCCCGGACAAGTAGCGCGGGCCATTTCCAGCGCTGCTATCCCGTTAAAACAAGGCAGCATATAGTCTGCCAAAATAATATCAACACAGTGTTTTTCCAGCGCTACGGCAAAATCTTCCCGAGTTTCCACGCACAGCAAAGAAAAGTCTAGACCGCCATCCATGAGATATGCCTCAATCAGCTCGGCATCTAGGGGACTGTCCTCTACCAAGAGGATATTGAGCGTTTTCACAAAAATTCCTTAATATATTTTACAGAAAAATGCAATCAAAAATCCTTGAATACTTCCATTATTTACCTAATTTCCATCGCCATTCTAAAGAAAAGATAAAAAAATGCTCAGCTTACTGTTGGAACCTCTGCGCCAGGAAAGCGACTGCATTCTGAGTTGCGATCGCAAAACAACTATCTTTCTGAGTTCTGAACACAGAAGAACCCGATTTCTACCCAAAATCTGTGATACCTGTTTAAAAAAACAATGCAACTTTAGCCAAGCTGCAAACCCATACAGAATAAGTCATGACCCATCTCAAATCTCAAATTTCAAATCCTTTGAGCGATCGACCTTAACCCAGAAACCGGGTTTTTGACCCACCTAAGGCCCGCACTGTTTTATAGCAACTGCCTGAAACATACTCATCTATCCCAAGATAGATCTTTGCAAACTCGCTTTAATTCATAAACTCAGTTTCTTCAAAAAATTGTTTTTTGACCACAACAGACAATTTAAATGCGTTCGTTTTGGATGCACAAAAACTCGGTTTCTACGCAACCTACTGAATTACATATCACCTTAGCAAGGAATGTATTCCCTGTCAATAATTGTCCACAAAAAAAACAATTTGAAGCCAATACGCTTAACTTAAGAACAATCCGACTGGCAAATAATGCCTGTATTGCCTAGAAAATCGCGAAGTGAAATTCGTCAAAAATCGTTAAGTTAACCGTATTGAATTAGAGGCTAAGCCAGCGACACAATACTAGCTCGTTCGTAAGGCAATTTGTTGGTCGGCAAAACCTCGATACTAATTTCCAGCGAATCCAAAGCCGGATTTTGTGCTAGCAGCTTTTCGGTCAAATTCTTATTCAAAATCTCCCAGAAATCCGTTTCATTTGGATAATCAACCAAAAAATTGTCTATGCTTTTGTAAATCGGCACAAAGTCGGGATATTCAGCCTGCGTAATTCCTGGCTTGTACTGATACTTGACATCAATGTTCAGGTTATTCAAACCCTGGTGAGCGATCGAATAATTAGGAATCTTGAAATCCCAGGCTTCCCCTAATTTACCATTTGTAGTGCGACTAACGGTACTGCTGCGATCGTAAGGCAATTGGTTCGTCGGCAAAACATTCAAATCAACAGTCACCGAAGAAATTGCTGGATTTTCGGCAAGCACTTTTTCCGTCAAATTTTTGTTAACAATTTCCCAAAAATCAGTTTCGTTAGGATAGTTAACTAAAAAATCATCAACGCTCTTGTAAATCGGCACATAATCGGGATACTGATAATTTTGAATGCCCTCTTTGTACTGATAATTTACAGCAAAATTTAGGTTGTTTAACCCTTGATGGTTAATTGGGTAATTTGCCGCTGTAAAATTCCACTTCTCGGTCAGCTTACCATCGGAAGGAAAGAAAGCAATTCCTATCGGACGCTGTAACTTGCTGTCGGGAGGGACAAAAATAGAACTGTTACTCGACAAAGGATTGCTCGATATTGGCAGCGGTTCCCCAGTTTTGCCATTGTACCGCAAAACTGCACCAACATTGTTAGCATTGGCGCGGTTGTCAAAGCCAACTGCAAACAAATTGCCGATCGGCGAAAATGCCAAACCACCTACATAATTGCTACTGGGGGAAGTATCAGTATAATTGGTAGATAAAACCTTGACCAAATTCCCACTTTTTAAATTGTAGCGCCTGATATCGTTAGCAAAATCGCTCACGTAAAGGTCGCCGTCAGCGGGCCCGATTGCCATGCCCAAAAGACTCACAAATCCCTGACTCCGAGGCGAAGGATCGGGGGAAGCAAAGATACTTGACTGCCCAGTTTGCGGGTTGTAAAGCAGCACCTGGCTGGCGAAACCTGCACTAAAATCAGCTTTGCCATCACGAGCAACACTCCCCTGCGTTGTCACGTACAAATTGCCGTCAGGAGCAAACAGTAAATTGTTCGGCCCATTCAATCCTCCCGCTTGCTGTTTGCCCGTTGCAAATACATCTATAAATTGTCCTGTTTTGCCGTTGTATCTAAGAATTTGATCGGTCAAAAAACTGCTGACATAAAAATTACCGTCGGCACCAAAAGCTAAACCGTAAGGACGAGATAATCCGCCAGTTTCATCAGCAGTAGTGTTCGGATTGTCGCCGACAAACTTATCAATAAATCTGCCACTAACTCCGTCATATCGCAATACGGCAGATGCTGTCGGCTGTCCGGAATTCCCTGGCTTGTCACCGCTGGCAATGTAAATGTCCGGCTTACCGTCGCCGTTGCCATCTGGGCCAAAAAGAATTGTATCTGGACTAGACAAACCGCCGCTGCCCGCTGGGATAAATTCGCTTAGAAGATTGCCCGTACTGCCGTCAAACCGCAGTACATTATTGCCTCTGGTATTGCCAACTAGGAAAGTTCCTTGAGGATTGCTTGGTTGAGTGCGAGTAACTTTGCTGGTGCGGTTATAGGGTAATGTTTGGCTTGGCAAAACGTTCAAGTCGATCTTAATTGCTGCCAAGCTAGAATTTTCGTTGAGGATATTTTGAGTTAATTTTTTGTTGACAATTTCCCAGAAATCTGTCTCATTGGGATACTTGCTTAAAAAGTTATCAATGCTCTTGAGAATTGACAGGGAATCGGGATATTCGTTTGGGGGAATCCCCGGTTTGTACTGGTAATCAACATCGAGATTGAGCTTGTTCAATCCTTGGTGATTAATTGCGTAGTTTTTCAAGGAAAAGTTGCCATTTTCTTTTGGTTGACCGGCACGACTGCGGAAAACTGTAGTTGCTCGTTCGTAGGGCAATCTGTTCGTTGGCAAAACTTCGATTTGGATGGTAACATCGGTCAGTGCCGGATTTTCGTCTAGCACTTTTTGACTGAGATTTTTGTTGATATTTTCCCAGGTGTCCGTTTCGTTGGGGTAGTTAACTAGGAAGCTATCAATACTTTTGTAGATTGGCACAAAATCGGGATATTCATTTTTGGTAATTCCGGGTTTTAAGCCGTAACCAATTTTGATATTGAGGGTGTTTAAACCTTGGTGGTCGATGGTATAATCTGGGAAATTGAAAGCCCATTTTTCTGAAGGTAATAGCGCAGCAGTTCGGGATTGCGATCGCTCTGGAACTATACCAGTATCACCGATAGCAAAATCCATGCCTGTAAGTTCGTCTCTCTGAAGTGGAGTGGAGATATCGGTCTGGGATGTTAGACTGCGATCGACTTTAAGATTGTCGTCTGGTGAGTGCGGGAGCCGGAAGTCGGTGATTTGGTCAAAAAGGTCGTTAGCGAAGCCCTCGTAGAGGATCGCACTACCAGTCGCACCGGCAACCAAATCGGATGTTTGAGTCAAACCATAGCTGGTATCAAATAAAACATTCGTATCCCCGATCGCAATTTGGGTCAATCGATTTAGGCGATCCTCTACGAGGGCTTCGCTAACGAACTTACTGCCAAATAAGTCTGGTATTTCTGCTGAAACACCCGCAATATTTCCCTGAAGAGGTTTTGCTTCAAACAGTCCGGCTGTATTCAACATAAGCTATTATTGGCGAGATTCCCGCGATCGCAGATAAATTTGACTATATTTTACGGTTTTTCAAAGAATAGTCAACCAGTTTGAGATTTGAGATTGGAGATTTACTCGCAGAATTGAATTTGGGATTATGAACTTTGGTGTAATTTTTTTGACCTTCCAATCAGGAGTCTACGTGGCACGGCATCCATTTTTTAGGGGAGTCAAATAGTTTAAGAAGTAGCTGGCATTTGAGAAACATTTAATCTAAAGTCTCTCACCTTTCTCGATCGCAGTTCTGTCAAGTTCTCAAAAAATAGATTGTCCGATGGGAGTGGGCGCGATCGCGGTACGATCGCCACTGGCATTGTTCTAGCCCGCCCCATGCTAAAAATTTATCAATTGTGGAAGCAGCCCAAAAGCCCTCTACAGGAAACACCCCGACTCCGGCCACCTCAACACAGCGATCTGATTGGTTGATTCCGAGCTAAAATGTCTTAAAATATACAATAGGGTGAGCTGTTGCACAGCCCGCATATATTAAAATCAGGCGCTTTGCCTGCAATAATTCTTTAAAATATAGATACAGCACCGCCGATCCCTAACTCTTCCGCGCTCGGCAAGCGTAGGGTTTGGCAGCAGAGAAGACGATCCAAAATGGTCAATTCCAGTAAAGCCCGTGCAGTTGCTTTATTCTCAGGTTTATCAGGTGATTGCAACCAGTTACGAGGAGATTTGAACCGCCGTGCTCCAACGCATCAAACAAGACTTAAAAAATGACCTGATCGCAGGTCTGCTGGTAGTGATACCTTTAGCTACCACCATCTGGCTGACAATTACCGTCGCCAGTTGGGTAATCAATTTTCTTACCAAAATTCCCAAGCAGATTAATCCTTTTGACGGACTCCACCCGATTTTGGTCAACCTGCTAAATCTCTTAGTAGGGCTGGCTGTACCCCTGCTGAGCATTTTAGTCATTGGTTTGATGGCCCGCAACATCTTCGGGAAGTGGCTGCTAGACTTTGGCGAACGCCTGTTACAGGCAATTCCCCTAGCGGGTTCGGTTTACAAAACCTTGAAACAACTGCTGGGAACTATCCTCAAATCTAATGATAAATTTCGCCGGGTGGTGTTGGTAGAGTATCCCCGGCGGGGAATCTGGACTTTGGCATTTGTGACCGGTACGATCGAGAGTAACGACATTCCGTCTCATTTGTCCGGCGAAAGCCCGATCGGCATTTTCATCCCCACCACTCCCAACCCCACCACCGGATGGTACGCTATAGTCCCGGAAGCAGATGTCGTTAATTTGTCAATGTCGATCGAAGATGCCTTTAAAGTGGTGATCTCCGGCGGCATCGTCAACCCCAGCAACTCAGTTGCGGTCACCGCCGACAACCCCCCCGGCAAAACACTCGAACCCTTGCTATCCGAATCAAGATACCAGCCTGTACCAGTCGAAGAAGATTAGACAAGGCTGTAAAAGTCCTTTTAATCTTTTAATCAAATTTTCGGACGGGCTAGAAGCCCATCCCACAAAACAAAAAAATTGTGGGATGGGCTTCTAGCCCGTCCGAATTATTTTTGCAACTCACGTATATTGAACCAACTGGAAGCGCAGAAAGCCTACACTCAGAAACCGGGTTTCTCTGATACATCTTGGGTTTCAAAGCGAAGTATCTCCTAAGAAACTCGATGGGGAGAGGGGGAGAGGGGGGAGAGGGGGAGAAAGAGTTTCTTTCATCCATAACGGGTGGGCAGCCTCCGTGGGACGCTCCTAAGAAACCGGGTTTCTAGCCAGTAAATTTTCCCAATAATAATTGATCCTAGGTATCTAAAACCTGCCCAGAAACAATCGTTACTGAGGGCAGGTTTTTTTGGGAGTTTTTCTGCTAAAGTCCAAGTCTATGCTCTGAACCAGCGCTTAGCAATCTCAACAATTCTGAAATTCCTAAACTCCCAATTTCTATCTAAAAAATATGAAAAAAGCACGCGAAACCTCACGCGAACTCGCACTCCTCGGCATCAGCCAACTGCCGACTAATCCAGAACTCTTAGAAGCCAAGAAACTGCAAGATGTTCTCCTCGCAGCCATCCGCACTCTGACGACAGAAGTTCAAGAATCCCTAGAAGCAGCAGCTTCGGAAGTACAGCGGGGTAGCGACAAACTCCTGGCTAGCGAAATCCGCGCCGCTGATATACAAAGTGCTAGAGCGATGGTGCGCGAAGCACTCGAACTCACCCAAACCGCCATCAACCGTCTCGGTTCATCGATGGAGTTTCCAGAACTGCTTCAGCTTGCCAACCAGCAAGATGTCCGCACCTATGCTTTGCAAATCCTGACCAAAGTCAGCGCCAACCGCGTTCAAATTGATGAATTGCTCTCGGAAGCCCTGGTAGACTGGCAAATCGATCGCCTGCCCAGGATCGATCGAGATATCATGAGAATCGCGATCGCCGAAATCCTCTATCTCGGCTTACCCGAACAAGTCAGCGTCAACGAAGCCGTCCAACTGGCAAAACGCTACAGCGGCGACGAAGGACATCGGTTCATCAACGGAGTCCTCCGCCGAGTCGTCGATAAAATCAATGCAGAAGTTGTAAGTCAGTAGTCAGTAGTCATTGGTCAGTAGTCAGTAGTCATTGGTCAGTAGTCATTGGTCATTGGTCATTGGTCATTGGTCATTGGTCATTGGTCATTGGTCATTGGTCATTGGTCATTGGTCATTGGTCATTGGTTATTGGTCATTCGCGATCGGCAATCCGCAATCCGCAATCCGCTCTACACTAAGGACTGATGGCTAAATGACTAATAACTATTCTCTATTCCCCATTTACTTCTATGGTATTTAATTGGTTTCGTCGCCAGTACAGCGAAAGCGGATCTTCTGAACCAGAAACTCCCCCCGAACAGCCCCAAGATGAGGCGGCAAAATCCGCATCGGTTGAGCCTCAAACAGATGCAGCAGTTGAGGAAACTTCCCCCGCTGTAGCTGAGGATTATCTCAATTGGGCCAAAGCTGCTTACAAAAATATTCAAAAACAGCAAAAACCTGAAACAGAAGTTGCCCAGACAGCATCGGCGGAAGTTCCAGCAGCCGAAACAGAATTTGTAGAAGTTGCAGAAGCCGCACCAACTGTTGCAGAAGTTTCAGAAATTGCACCACCACCGCAGAATGAAAGTACCGATGGTCAAGAACCAGATGCAGCCATCCCAGTAGAGATTCCCGAACCTCTGCCACCATCATCCGAGTCGATCGCGCCTCAACCTGTTACTCAAAAATTAGAAGTTACAGCAGAAAATATAGCAATTGCCCAACCTGCAACTGAGCTTGCAGACACAGAATCGATCGCATCTGAGGACTCTACAGCCGAAGCCCTGCCGTTTTGGGCCCGAGCTGGGGCCGATCGCATGGATCGCATCGAACGCCTCAAGGAAACCGCCCTTGAGGAACCAGAAGTCATCGCAGCGGCCGCCGAAAGAGCCGCAATAATCGAAGAAATTCCCGGTTTTGCCTTTGACGAAGGCTTCCTCTGGTCATCTGAAATCCTAGCCAGTCAAGGGCGCCGGCCAGATCAAGTATCCGTCGAGGAAATCAGTTGGCTGCAAAAACTGCGGAAAGGTTTGGAAAGAACTCGCCGCAGCTTAATTAATCGACTAAAGGCGATCGTCGGTCAAGGCCCGCTCAATCAAGACGCCGTAGCTGAAATTGAGACTTTGCTCCTACAAGCCGATGTCGGAGTCGCCGCCACCGACATCATTATCAACCGCCTCCAAGAAAGACTCAAACAAGAAGTCTTGCCGCCAGAACAGGCTCTAGCCTTTCTCAAAAGCATCCTGCGCGACATTCTCGACGCTCCGACAGCCGAAACCGCCGCCGGCAATCCCGCCTACAGCCTGACATTTGCCCCAGAAAAAGACACCTTCAACATCTGGTTAATTGTAGGAGTCAACGGTGCGGGCAAAACTACGACGATCGGCAAACTAGCCCACATCGCCCAAAAATCCGGCTACAAAACCCTGATTGCCGCTGCCGACACTTTCCGCGCCGCCGCCGTCGAACAAGTCAAAGTTTGGGGTTCCCGCAGCGGCGTGGAAATTATTGCCAATCCAGGGAAAAATACCGATCCGGCTGCTGTCGTGTTTGATGCGATCGCCGCCGCCAGCGCCCGAGGCACAGAATTGTTGATCGTAGACACCGCAGGCCGCCTGCAAAACAAAAAAAATCTGATGGACGAATTAAGTAAAATCCGTCGCATTGTAGACAAAAAAGCCCCAGGCGCTACCGTAGAATCTCTACTGGTCTTGGATGCCACCCTAGGTCAAAATGGTTTGCGACAGGCAGAAGTTTTCGCAGAATCGGCAAAATTAAGCGGAGTAGTATTGACAAAACTTGACGGTTCTGCTAAAGGTGGTGTTGCCCTAGCAGTAGTGCAGCAGCTAGGTCTGCCAATCCGGTTTATTGGAGTGGGGGAAAGCATCGAAGATTTGCGCCCGTTTTCTAGTTACGAATTTGTCGAAGCCCTACTCGATTTTAGATTTTAGATTTTAGATTTTAGATTGATGAGGTATCTCTAGCCGTCCCGATTTTTGGAGGCGGACACAGATATTCAAAATCTCAAATTATTAACCTCAAACTACCATCGCAGGACTTGTGCCGATCGCCACCTGACGGTCTGTGGAAAACTAAATATCTAGAAACAATACCTTAAAACCTTCTGTTATTGCTTGCTTGCGATCGACGAAGCGCCATCAATTGGTGTCAACTTAAGGTCTCAGGTAGTAACGTTTTACTCTCTGAGGCTTAGGCCCGCCGATCGGCCTGGCGCCCCCTTAAAAAGCAGTGTGGTTTTATTGTCATCAGATAAATTAGGTACGTAGTTGGGATGCGAGCCCTCTTTATCTATACGCCTAAAGAGGGCTCGCATCCCAACTACATACCTTGATTAAGTAGTTTCAGAAGGGCTCAAAGTCTCCCTTATTAAGGGGGATTTAGACTCAGCTATAAACGAGATTTCTTGAGGATTTCAGGCTTAAATTCACACCAATGACCTACTGCCCAAACTACTTGCTCCAAAAACAACCGGATTTCTGTTCGTGTGGTGCGTAATTCCTCACTCAATCAATCTCCTTTTAAGATCGAAAATCACCAATCTAAAATGACTGCTGTGCCCTTGCCTCGCCCCTCACCTCAACCTGCTGACCGCCCTACGGGTCGCAATTCCACCGACGCGACGCCAGTATTTGCCCTCAAAGAACTGGTGGCGCGCTTGCACCGATACCAGCACAACGTTCAAGATATGTTGGGCTCGCTGGGATTTGCCCTGCGTAGTTTTAACAATCTCAACCAATTTTTGGAGTTGGTGCCTCTGGTGGCAACTCGCGTTACCGACGCCGACGGGGGAGCTCTGGTGCTCTTCAAACCCAACGGTCAAGTTCGGTTCCAGCAGTTGCACTGTCAGGAAGGACGGCAGTGCCAAGATATGCGGAAAGCGCTGGAAATAGCCACCAGGCAAGCTACAGCAGGTGCGGGCGCGGCTGGTGAATCTTTTTCTCAAACCTCTGGGCAAACTTCTAGTCTTGACTTGCAAGTCGGCCGTTATTTGGGCCCGGATGTTCATTTGTTTGGGGCGCCAATTTTAGTCAAGAATTTGGAACGCGGACGGCTGTTTGTTTTTAGCAGTGACCCACAATATGTTTGGACTCCGGGCCGACAGAAATTAGTTCGGTTGGTGGCGGATCAAACCGCCGTGGCAATCTGCAAAGACGAACTGACGGTGAAGTTGGCCGAAAAAGAACGCCTGGACAGAGAGTTAGAAATTGGGGCGGAAATTCAATTGCGGCTGCAACCCCGCAGTTGTCCCACAATTCCCGGTCTTGATGTGGCCGCGCGCTGCCAAACTGCTAGCAGAGTCGGCGGTGATTATTATGATTTTATTCCCGCTGACTATGACCCGATCGGCAAGGAAAATGAGGGGGAACACCCCCCATCCCTGATTAAAAATCTCAAGTCCAAAATCGACAAGGGTCGCTGGAGCATCGTCATTGGCGATGTGATGGGCAAAGGGGTACCGGCTGGCCTGTTGATGACGATGACGCGGGGTATGCTGCGGGCGGAGGTTTTGAACCGCCATTCGCCTGCGAGAATTTTGCAACATTTAAACCGGGTAATGCACGCGGATTTGGAGAATTCTCACCGTTTTGTGACTCTGTTTTATTCGGAGTACGATCCGAAAACTCGCATTCTGTCTTACAGTAATGCTGCTCACCACCCGCCTTTGCTGTGGCAAGCTGCAACTAATTCGATTGTTCGGCTCGATACTTTGGAGGGAATGTTGATTGGCCTGGATGCTGATTCGCACTACCAAGAAGCCCACGTGCAATTGCAGCCTGGTGATACTATTATTTATTACACAGACGGATTTACTGATGCTGCTAATCAAAGGGGCGATCGCTTTGATGAGGATAACTTGACCGCGGCTTTTCAGTGGGCTTGTCAAAATTATCAGCAGTCTGAGGAAATTCTGGATTATTTGTTCGATCGCGTTCACCAGTTTATCGGCATCGGCAACCGCAATGAAGATGACATGACACTGGTTGTACTTAGGGTAACACCGACCACAGGAGAAAATCACCATGATAGTTAATTTAATGCCGGAAATTATTACTGGATTTACCAGCTCGATTCATTGGCATGACGCCGTTCATTTGTTAGTTGTGAAATCTCATTTGAGTTCGCCTGTGATATTGGGTCAAAGCTACGAGATTTTTACTAATTTCCAGAAAGCTTGGAACAATTTTGTTTCGACTGGTCAGATAGGAGCTTTTTTTATAGGTATTTTCATTGGCTGGTTCATTAAAGGGATTATTCCTTAGAGTTATTCTCTAAGAGGTCGTCAGGAAGGGATTTCAAAGGTTCGCCGTCAGGACTTCAGTCCTTTCTGATGCAGCAGCATAATTTTAATAATTTTGTAGTCTAGAATTCAGTTTTTTAGTGTCAATACAGGTATACAAAGTTTGTAGTAATTACCTTAGTCCTTTCTTGCCGAATTTGGGACGAAGGACTTGCCTTATTTACTGCGAACCGGAGGACTCAAATCCTGAGTGCGAACCGAAGGACTAAAGTCCTTACTACGAAACAGTTTTTAGAGAGTTCTGCAAGAGAGATATAATTTAGTTTTACATTCAGCAATGACCACACAACCGAAAACTTGGAGTCAAAGATTTGAGTCGGCGCTGCACCCAGCGATCGCCCGATTCAATGCTAGTATTGGCTTCGATATAGAACTGATTGAGTATGACTTGACCGGTTCTATCGCTCATGCTAAGATGCTCGCCAAAACTGGGATTATTTCCGCATCAGAAGGCGAACAGCTAGTCAATGGTTTGGAACAAATCCGCCGCGAATACCGCCAAGGTCTTTTTGTGCCGGGAGTTGATGCAGAAGACGTTCACTTTGCTGTAGAAAAGCGCCTGACGGATATCGTCGGGGATGCGGGCAAAAAGCTGCACACGGCCCGATCGCGCAATGACCAAGCCGGCACCGATACTCGTTTGTATTTGCGCGATCGCATCGCAGAAATTCGCGAGCAATTGCGGGAATTTCAAGGGGTTTTGCTCGAAATTGCAGAACTCAACGTCGAAACTTTAATCCCCGGTTACACGCACTTACAGCGCGCTCAGCCAATCAGTTTGGCTCATTACTTGTTAGCTTATTTTGAAATGTCCGATCGCGATTGGGAACGCCTTGGCGATGTCTTGAAGCGGGTGAATATTTCGCCTTTGGGTTGCGGCGCGCTGGCGGGGACGACTTTCCCGATCGACCGACACTATAGCGCAGAACTCTTGGAGTTTGACCAGGTTTATGCTAATAGTTTAGATGGAGTGAGCGATCGAGATTTTGCGATCGAATTTCTCGCAGCCGCCAGCTTAATTATGGTACACCTGAGCCGCTTGTCAGAAGAAATGATTTTGTGGTCTTCTCACGAATTTGGATTTATTACGCTCAAAGATAGCTGCGCTACGGGCTCTAGCATCATGCCCCAGAAAAAAAATCCCGACGTGCCGGAGTTGGTGCGGGGCAAGGCGGGGCGGGTTTTCGGTCATTTGCAAGCCTTGCTTGTAGTAGTGAAGGGATTGCCTTTGGCCTACAACAAAGATTTGCAAGAAGATAAAGAAGCTTTGTTTGATACCGTCAAAACTGTACAAGGTTGCTTGGAAGCAATGACGATTTTGCTGCGGGAAGGAATCGCGTTTAACACCAATCGCCTTGCCAGTGCCGTTACAGAAGACTTTTCTAACGCTACAGACGTAGCAGATTATTTGGCTGCTAAGGGCGTTCCCTTCCGGGAATCTTACAACCTTGTGGGCAAAGTTGTGAAAACTTGTCTGTCGGGGGGCAAACTCCTCAAAGATTTGACACTTGAGGAGTGGAAAGACTTGCACCCAGCTTTTGATACAGACATTTATAGCGCGATCGCACCGACTCAAGTGGTCGCTGCTCGCAATAGTTACGGTGGCACCGGATTTGAACAAGTGAGAAAATCACTGATTGCTGCGCGCGATCGGATCGCCTAAACTATCCTCGTTGAATTCTTAGGCAAATTCAGAATGGCTATCTCTCCTTAGAACGATCGTGTTTTGCACTCTCGGTTCTAAGTTGGGCAGATAGCCTGACTATATTACTCTTCAGCAGCAGCCATATCTTTGTCCCGTCCGCCGCCGCTCATGGCGCCCATCCCGCCGCCGTTGCCGCCGTCAAATCGCCTTCTCTTGTTGGAGAACATATCTTGATTTCTCCGCTTGCGAAACTTGCGAGCGTATGCTTGATTTCGTTGTGCCTTCTCTTTCTTGAGATTGCGGCGCTTAGCCATTCTGACCTCACTAATAAACATTGACATTCCCCAAGCTTTCGGCGAGGGGATTCTTCAGGTTAAAACTCTCAGCACTTGCTTGTGACTGAGATTCTGGCTTGGGTGAAGTCACTTGTTTCCGACAGGATTGCTCCAGCGGCTTTAGAGGTGTCTTCTCCCCAAGCGTGAATTCCGGTATACCCTACCGTACTCGATCGATTCTCTTTAATGTAGTTAGGTTTTGTTCAAATTTAGCTTTCCTAAACCGCAACACCGATCGGTGTGACTGCGAACTCAACTAATTGAGTGCGAGTTTTTACGTTGTCTAGTTATACTCAATTTTAGACCGATGACGATTATATCACACCCGGCACTATTACCGATCGACAAGAACAGTCCCTCGACTGAGAGTCTCTTGAGTCGCTCTTCATCAGCGCGCGATCGGGACGCAACATTTTTTACTTGCGAAAATATTCTAAAAACTCTTGACCGAGAAGCGGGGCCGGGGCCCCTAGCTTCAGATATGGGGCCCCGGCCTGTAGCGGCGACCGCCGCCTAGAAACGAGTGCGCGGCCCCGGCCACCGTGATAAAATAGTAGAAGCGATTAAGAATCACCATCTACACGTTGAATCAATCTAGTACGGAGAAATCCCGGCAACCGAGATATCTGGCGCGAGATCCAGAATACTTAAAGGGCAAATAAAGGCAGATTGAGGAGTGTACCTAACTGGCAAAAGTGATGGACTCAAGCAAGCAAAACATACTAAAAGTAAGCCCAATCGCAACATCTTCGGATAGTTGATCTTGAGGGTCTAGAGGGACACTTGAATGTCCCGCTGTCGCCTTTTCTAGGTGGGCAGGAATCCCCGTTGCTTCAGCGCTGGGGAGGTTCAAAAATACCACAAATGACACTAAATCCTGGTGATGTAGCCCCTGTTTTCAGCCTGCCCGACGCTGCCGGCCAACTTGTGGGCCTCGCAGATTTTCGAGGCCGACGAGTTGTACTTTATTTTTATCCTCGGGATAACACCCCCGGCTGTACCAAAGAAGCTTGTGCCTTTCGCGAGTAGCAAAGAAATGGAGTAAATCGGAGTTTCCAGTTTACCCCAGGGATAAAAACCCTGCTACGCCAGAATAAGATCCTTGAGATCTACGCTACCTGAGGTCAAAACCCCAATAGAATTCGCTAGTTCTAAGCGGTTTGGCAAATAGAACATTGCCTAGTTTTTGAAGGTGAAACACTATTGCCAGTGACAAGTCTCAGGAGCATTTTCAAAGCAAACATCACCCGAAAGGCGAAGCAGAAATGCAACCAGCCAAACAACAGAACTGGGTATTTCAAATCAACGGAGACAAGCAACCGTTAGATATGATTAACCCCGGCAGGTGCCGAGAATTACAAAATCGTGGGAAGCTTGCCAGTTTTCGCAGATTCCCTTATGTCGTAATCCAGCAACAAACTATCGAAAATCCCCAAACAAAGGAATACATCCTCAAGATTGACCCAGGTAGTCAGTGGACAGGGTTTGCCATTCAATGTGGTAATGATATCTTGTTTCGAGCAGAACTAAATCACCGAGGAGAAGCAATCAAATTCGATTTAGTTAAACGGGCATGGTTTAGACGTGGAAGACGTTCGCGCAATTTACGCTATCGCAAGAAACGATTGAATCGTGCCAAGCCAGAGGGTTGGTTAGCTCCATCAATTCGACACAGAGTGCTAACAGTTGAAACTTGGATTAAACGCTTTATGCGGTATTGTCCAATTGCCTGGATCGAAATTGAACAAGTTCGGTTTGATACGCAAAAGTTAGCTAATCCAGAAATAGATGGAGTTGAATACCAACAAGGTGAATTACAAGGATACGAAGTGCGTGAATACTTGTTGCAAAAGTGGGGTAGAAAATGCGATTACTGTGGCACAGAAAACGTACCGCTAGAAGTTGAGCATATTCAATCTAAGTCGAAAGGGGGGAGTAGCCGCATTGGAAATCTAACTCTAGCTTGTCATGTCTGTAATGTCAAAAAAGGTAACTTGGACGTTCGCGATTTCTTGGCAAAATCACCTGACATTTTGAATCAAGTTTTAGAGAATTCCACAAAACCGTTAAAAGATGCGGCTGCGGTCAATTCAACCAGATACGCAATAGTGAAAATGGCTAAATCTATTTGCGAGAACGTGAAATGCTCCTCAGGTGCAAGAACGAAAATGAACCGAGTGCGTCAAGGTCTTGAAAAAACTCACAGCCTTGATGCTGCTTGTGTTGGCGAGTCTGGGGCAAGCATTCGAGTTCTCACCGATCGACCTCTATTGATTACCTGTAAAGGTCATGGCAGCCGCCAATCCATTCGAGTTAATGCTTCTGGATTTCCGGCAGTGAAAAACGCTAAAACTGTTTTTACTCACATTGCAGCAGGTGATGTAGTCAGGTTTACTATCGGCAAAGACCGGAAAAAAGCTCAAGCTGGAACTTATACGGCAAGAGTTAAAACACCTACTCCAAAAGGGTTTGAGGTTTTGATCGATGGCGCAAGAATAAGTCTCTCAACCATGAGCAATGTAGTTTTCGTACATAGGGCTTGCTGAAAAATCAATCACATATTGCGTGGCATAGGTTTAGATGGCGCGAGGGAGAAAAAAGTGCAAGATAAACAGGTAATATAGATCA